>NZ_SCTN01000477.1 GCF_004297345.1 Aquabacterium sp.
GCCAAGGGCAGTGACCCGACTCACGGCACCGTGACCGTCAATGCCGATGGCACCTGGACGTACACGCCGGCCAAGGACTACAACGGCGCCGACTCGTTCACCGTGACCGTTTCGGATGGCCACGGCGGCACGACCACGGCCACAGTCGACATTGGCATCAACCCCGTCAATGATCCACCCAAGGTCTATGACCCGGAAAGCGAGAACTTCGATCCTGTTACGGGCCACTATGTATTGACCACAGACGAAGACAAGCCCGTCTCCGGCCAGGTCAAGGCCACCGACCCCGATGGCGATGCGCTGACCTACGCCAAGGGTTCCGATCCAGCCCACGGCACCGTGACCGTCGCCGCCGACGGTACATGGACCTACACGCCGGCCAAGGACTACAACGGCGCAGACACCTTCACCGTGACCGTCTCGGATGGCCATGGCGGCACCACCACAGCCACGATCGACATCGGCATCACGCCCGTCAATGACGCTCCAAAAATCGACGATCCAAGCAACCCGAACCTAGACCCATCGACCGGCCACTACAAGCTCACAACCGACGAAGACAAGCCCGTCTCCGGCCAGGTCAAGGCCACCGACCCCGATGGCGATGCACTGACCTACGCCAAGGGTTCCGATCCAGCCCACGGCACCGTGACCGTCGCCGCCGATGGCACCTGGACCTACACCCCTGCCAAGGACTACAACGGCGCCGACACCTTTACCGTGACCGTCTCGGATGGCCATGGCGGCACCACCACCGCGACCATCGACATCGGCATCACGCCAGTCAATGACGCCCCCAAGATCGACGATCCGACGAACCCCAATCTGGATCCATCCAGTGGCCACTACAAGCTCACGACCGACGAAGACAAACCCGTCTCCGGCCAGGTCAAGGCCACCGACCCCGATGGCGATGCGCTGACCTACGCCAAGGGTTCCGATCCAGCCCACGGCACCGTGACCGTCGCCGCCGATGGCACCTGGACCTACACCCCTGCCAAGGACTACAACGGCGCCGACACCTTCACCGTGACCGTCTCGGATGGCCATGGCGGCACGACCACGGCCACCATCGACATCGGCATCACGCCAGTCAATGACGCCCCCAAGATCGACGATCCGACGAACCCCAATCTGGATCCATCCAGTGGCCACTACAAGCTCACAACCGACGAAGACAAACCCGTCTCCGGCCAGGTCAAAGCCACCGATCCCGATGGCGATGCATTGACCTACGCCAAGGGTTCCGATCCAGCTCACGGCACCGTGACCGTCAATGCCGACGGCACCTGGACTTACACGCCAGCCAAGAACTACAACGGCGCAGACACCTTCACCGTGTCCGTTTCGGACGGCCATGGCGGCATCACCACGGCTACGGTCGACATCGGCATCACACCCGTCAACGATGCCCCAGTCATCGGCAACCAGTCAGCACCAGCCGTCGTATCCGAAGAAGGCCTGGCAGGCGCCAATGCCGACAACCAAGGCTCGCCTGACACCTGCAACAGCAAGGAAGCCACAGGCCAGTTCGCCATCAGCGATGCCGAAGGCGACAAGGTCACCCTGACCCTGTCCGGCACAAGCGGCCTGACCTCTGGCGGTGTTGCCGTCAGTTGGACAGGCAATGGCACCGCTACCGACCCGCTGATCGGTACAGCCAACGGCAAGCCTATCCTGACTGCCACGATCGACGACCAGGGCCACTACAAGGTCACACTGCAAGGCCCCGTAGATCACCCCAACACCAGCACGGAAGATGCACTCAGCATCGGCCTGAAGGTCAATGCCAACGACGGGCACAGCACCACCACCGCCTCGCTGAACGTGGTGATTGAAGACGACAGCCCGCTGTCCGGCGCCCAGGTCATGCGCGTCGATGCCACCACCGGCACGCAGAACACCAACCTCATGCTGGTCATCGACACGTCGGGCAGCATGCAGGACACCCTGGCAGACAAGACCGTCAACGGCATCAAGGCCGCCATCAAGTCCCTGGTGGACCACTATGACGACCTGGGTGACGTCAAGATCCAGATCGTCACCTTCAGCGACGCTGGTCAAGGCCGCCCCGCCTGGATGACGGTGGCACAAGCCAAGACATTCATCGACACGCTGACGGCCAATGGCGGCACCAATTACGACGCCGCACTGGCCGCAGCCAAGGCATCCTTTGTCACGACAGGCAAGCTCGCCGATGGCGTGAACGTGTCCTACTTCATCACCGATGGCCAACCCAACTCTGGCAAGGGCGTCGACACCGGCAGCGACGAAGCCAACTGGGAGAAGTTCCTCAAGGACAACCACATCGACTCCTATGCCGTCGGCACCGGTACGCTGACCAAGGAGTACATCGCCAACATCGAGCCGATTGCCTACAACGGCATTGCCGGTGCAGAACAAAGCGCCACCACGCTCAAGACCAATGCCGAGTTGACCAAGTACCTGATCGATACGGTGCCCACGCTCAAGTCCGGCAGCCTGGCCAGCCTGGCCGGTGCAGATGGCCTCAAGAACATCGAGTCCTTCTCATCGAGCAAGCAGGTCAGCTCCGTGCTGGACCCAGTCACCAAGATCCTCACGATCACGCTGCAATCGGGCGCCGAGATCAAGCTCAACACGGTCACGGGCGACTTCACGATGAAGCAAGGCCACACCGGTGGTGACGAGACCTTCAGCTACACCATCGTGGACAAGGATGGCGACCATGCCAGCGGCTCCATCACCTTGACCACAGCCGCGACAACGGCCGCCAACCACGCCCCCACCGTGCTGGCCGACAGCGATGGCCACAACATCCTGGGCTTGGTTGACCTGGCCGTGAACCCCTTGCTGGATCTGAGCAAGAACCAGCACGTGGCTGTCAACGATGTGGACAACAACCTGATCCGTGTGGACGTGAGCGTTGGGCAGTTCCTGTCACTGGGCACGCTGCTGGGCGACCACAGCAAGCTCAGCCTGTCGCTCGACCCGGCTCTGACCCACGGCCTGCACATCAGCGGCACGGACTCCCGCCATCTGGTCATCGAATCCGAAACGCCTGGCGGCACGATCGACGTCACGCAGGTCAACCACCTGCTGTCCACCTTGAGCTACGACCCGGCTCACGTGCTGGGCCTGTCGGTCGATTTGTTCCCGCAGTTGACCATCAAGGCCACAGACGCTGCAGGCGCCACGGACAGCAAGACCATCTCCAGCAGCATCGTCGCCATTGACGTGAACGCCGCACCACTGGCCGACCACATCGAGCATGTGGTGGCGGGCCACGGCGAGCACAACAGCAGTTGCGACACCGATGTGTTCGCCTGGAACCTGTCTGATCGCCCGACAACGGGTGAAAACCACGTCGACACCATCCACGATTTCAACTGCGCTGCACGTACGGCTGGTGGCGACGTGCTGGACCTGCGCGACTTGCTGCACGCCGAGCAAAGCGGCTCGGCCACAGCCTCGGGCAACATCGACAAGCTGCTGAACTTCCTGGATTTCGACACCCAGTCGCAACCAGGCAGCACCATCATTCATGTGAGCGCCAACGGCGGCTTCCATGCTGATGCCACGGGCCACAGTGACAGCACTGGCTGTGCTGAGCAGCAGCACATCGTCCTGGCCAATGTGGACATCCGCGCCTCGCTGGGCCTGGATCAGCAAGCCAATGATCACCAGATCATCAGCGAGCTGGTCAACCGCGGCAAGCTGCTGGTGGACAACTGCTGATCTGCCCCGCCAACGAAAAAGCAGCTCACTTCGAGCTGCTTTTTTTTGGGCGCGAGAACGTCGTAGAAACGCAGGTCGCTCAGGTCATCAGTTCAAACGCACGGCCGGCCCTGTGACCCCATCGATGCCCACCTGACGCAAAGCCAGGATGTCGGCCGATTCACACACGCCTTCGGCATACACCTGCAGACCCAGGCCATGCAACATGCTGACCGTGGCCGACACATAGGCCGCCCGTGAGGCGTCTTGCGCCACGCCCTGAACCACCGACGCATCCAGCTTGATGTAATCCAGCCCCGCCTCGAACAGGAACTCGATGCGCGCCAGCTTCTCGCCGGCATGCTCCAGGCCGATGCGCGCCTTCAACGGCCGCAGTTGCTTGCACAACTCACGTACCAGCTCGAACCGCTCCACCGCTGCGCTCTCGGCCACCTCCAGCCACAGATGCTGAGCGGCCTCCGGTGCCGCAGCCAGATGGGCTCGGATCCGGGGAATGAAGCTGCTGTCCGCCAGCGAAGCCGGCGACAAGTTCACGCCGCGATCCTGACGATCCTCGGCGATCTCTTCCAGCGCCAGCACCACGGCCATCTCGTCGATCTGCGAAATCAGGCCCGAGCGCAAAGCCATCGGCAACCAATGCGCGGCCGTCTCAAATTCACCGTGCGTATCCAGTTGCAGGCGCAGCGGGCACTCGTAATGCACCAGCATCAACTGGCGATCCACCACCGGATAGCGCATCAGTTGCACGCGCCGCGCGGCCAATGCAGAAGTCAGGCGAGTGCGCCACTCATCCTCACCCAGCACCGCGCTGGTGGTGGACGGCTCCTCAGCCATGTCCACCGCAAACGCACCGCGGCTTTCCGCCTTGGCCAGCGCCGAATCGGCTGCGGCCAGCACCTGTTGCAAGGGCATGCCGCGGCGCCAGTGCACTGCCCCCACTACCACTGACGCCGACACAGCCTGCTCGGCAAACGAGCGGCGCATCGCATCTGCGTAATGCTCGGGATCTGGCAAAGGCACATCAGACGCGGTCAGGCAGACGGCAAAGTCACCGCCATTGAGGCGCCCCTTGGCCGCCCCATCCACACCGGACGACACCTCGGACATCGTCCGAGACAAACGCTGCAGCAAAGCATCCGTCGTGCGGTGACCCAGCAGGCGATTGATGCCGGCCAGGTCCACCAGGCGAATCAAATACAGCACGCCCGAGCCCGAACCCTCGTCGCTGTTGAGCGCCGCATTGAGCTGCGCCATGAAATGCCGCCGATGCGACAAGCCCGTCAAGGGATCACAGTGCGCCTGCTGACGCAACTGCTCGACCTGGCCGGATTGCTCTTCGAACAGCGATTTCAGCCGCACAACCACCGCATTCATGGCCTGACTCAGCCGCGCCAGCTCGGGCACGCGCGGTTCGACCACGGTCACGAAGCGCCGCTCCATCAAGGCCTGCGCCTGCGCCACGGTCGCATCCAGCGGCTCACGGATCCGGCGCACGCCGAACGCGGCCACCACACTGGATAAGCCACCCAGAATCAACAACCAGCCAGCAGTCTTGATGCTGCCCTGCCAGAGCTGCGCATGTGCAAACCCTGCGTGGCTGACCACCTCAACCGAACCCAGCGCACGCCACCCATCAGATACCTGCGCCAGCCCCGGCACAGACTCCACTGGCACCAGATTCGCGAACCAGACCGGTGCCACATCGCGCACGGCCTTGCTGTCTGCCTCATGGTTGACCACCACCCGGCCACCCGCATCCTTGAGCGTGATGCGCTGATAAAAACCGGTATCAAACATGGCCGACACAGTCAGATCCATGGAAGGCATATCGCCTTTTTGCTGCGATAGATTCAACGCCAACGATTGAGCGTTATCCGCATTCTTGAGCCGCAACTGCGTTTCCAGATACCCGCGCGCCGACCACATCCAGACGGCAAAGCTGCCGAAGAACGCCATCAACAGCGTCACCAGCAACAACAACCAGATCTGACGAATCAAGGACATACGGTTTCTACCTTTGGGGACTTACCACCAGCCCTCAGCCTTGGCCTTTGCAAACACATCTCTCCAACGTGACAGGCGGGCTGACGGGTCTCCAGCATTGGAGCCCCCTACACCTTGCCACAAACCCTCTGCGTTGAAACTGAAAACAGGGGCCAGATCCGGGCGCCTGGAAGCGGGTCGAATCTCGGTAATCAAGTTATCCAGAATCAAAGGTTCCGCATTGGGTTCCGGGTAATACGCCAGCACCATGTGAGCCTGAATACTGCCCCCCACCTGCGCACGGACATACACCATGCGCATCTTCACACTGGGAATGCCTGCTGCAATCAGGGAAAAATACTTGCCAATGGCGTAATCCTCACAGTCGCCCTGACCTTTGCTCAGGGTTTCCAGCGGGGAAGCCCAATAATCCACCACACCCCACGTTTCCCGATCATCGCGGTACAGAATCTGGCGATTGAAAAAGGTATTGATCGCGCGCAGGCGAGTTTCGTCGTCCTGGCTCGATACCTCGGCGATCTCCTGCAGCAGCGCCTGGGCCCGAGCAACCGTCGCCGGCCCCATCTTCTGGGCTGCCGTCAGCACACGAGGCGACTCGAATGCCTGCGTGAGCAGCCCGCCGCACAACAGCAAGAGCCACGCGGTACGCACCCCCAGTCGAACACAGCCGAACCACCAGCCACGCCAGGACAGGTTCAGCAAAGGGGTTTTCGGACGTGAGCGAAGCACAGTGTCAAATCGACCAAAACGGACCAAACTTGACCGCTTATCCCCCCTTTGTTGCAAGCGAAGGCACTCACTTGCACGGACCTAGACCTTGGTATGTGAAGCGGCCCTTCATTTAATGCCAAAATGCGCCGATTAACACCAAATGTGTCTAGTTGATACCGATGCGTTCAGGCATATGGCAGCCGGACTCTTACAAATCCTCCCGAGGTGCAAGGTGACAAAACCGATGACGATGAAATCCCGCCTGACCATCCTGGCACTGGCCTGCATGTCCGTAGCCACTGCCCACGCCCAGAACGTGCCCGCCGGATCGCTGGCCGCTGCGGCCCAGAAGGCCATTTCCAACAACCCGGAAGTCACCGCTCGCCTCAACGCCCTGCGCGCCGCTGGCAATGAAGCCGATGTGGCCCGTGGCGGCTACTACCCCCGCGTGGATCTGGCTGCCGACGTCGGTCGCGACAGCAACCGCATCACCACCAACAACCCCGAATCAACCAGCTTCAGCCGCAACGGCCTGGCGCTGAGCGCCAACCAATTGCTGTGGGACGGCCAAGCCACCCGCAAAGAAGTCGAGCGCCTGGGCCACGCCCGCGTCACCCGCTACTTCGAATTCCTGGCTGCCACGGAAGACACAGCCCTGGAAGCCTCGCGCGCCTACATCGATGTGCAACGCTATCGCAAGCTGGTCGCCCTGGCTGAGGACAACTACGTTCAGCACAAGTACGCCTTTGACCAACTCGCCTCCAAGGTCAAGGCTGGCGTGGGCCGTGGCGTGGACAGCGAGCAAGCCAATGCCCGCCTGGCTCTGGCTGACTCCAACCTGACCACCGAAGTGGCCAATCTGCACGACGTGAGCGCCCGCTACCTGCGTGTTGTTGGTGAAGCACCTGCCGGCAAGCAACCCAATCCGACTGGCCTGGATCGTGGCATCCCCACAGGCAACAGCGACACGGTGAACCAGGCTCTCTCCCGCCACGCCAGCATCAGTGCGGCCGTCGAGAACTTGCGTGCAGCGCAGTCGCAAGCTACATCCAAGGAAAGCGCCTATCAACCCAAGGTGGAAGCCCGTGCACGCACCGGCGTGGGCAAGAACTTTGATGGCATCCAGAACCAGAAGCGCGACTCCTCCGTGCAACTGGTACTCAACTGGAACCTGTACAACGGCGGCTCTGACCAGGCCCGCGTTCACCAATACACAGACCTGATCAACCAGGCTGCCGATCAGCGTGACAAAGCTTGCCGTGATGTGCGCCAGACCGCCGCCATCGCCCACAACGACATCAAGAAGCTCAAGGACCAACTGGCCGCGCTGGACCGCAACGTGCTGGCGATCGAGAAGGCTCGTGATGCCTACCGCCAGCAGTTCGACATCGGCCAACGCAGCCTGCTGGACCTGCTGAACGCCGAAAACGAGCTCTACACCGCCAAGCGTTCGTACGCCAACGCCGAGTACGACTTGCAACTGGCCTATGCCCGCACACAAGCCGCTCGCAACACGCTGACCTCGACACTGGGCCTGACCAGCAACGACGATGGCAACCAAGGCCTGGTGCGTGACTGGCAAGCTGCTGATGACGCTGCCCAACGTTGCCCCGTAAGCACTGTGGAGGCCTCCTCGGCCAGTCGTGAAGAGCTGGACGCCCGCGCTCGCAAGCTGGCTGGCCCAGCCGTGGCCGCGCCGGTCGTGACGCCTGCTGCAGCGCCTGCCAAGGCTGAACCCGTTGTGGCCGATGAAGCCGCCGCTGAAACCGTAGCCCAACGCCTGCGCGACTGGGCTGCGGCCTGGATGTCCAAGGACGTGGACCGTTACTTCACCTACTACGCCAAGGACTTCGCCCCCGCCAAGTCGACATCGGCCAAGTGGATCAACGAGCGCCGTCGCCTGGTGACCAAGCCCGGCCCGATCGAAGTGTCCGTGGGTGACATCAAGGCCGTGCCCAAGGGTGACTCGGTTGTGACCAGCTTCCAGCAGAACTATGTGTCGTCCAACTTCAAGGACAAGACCAACAAGGTGCTGACTTGGAAGATGATTGATGGCCAGTGGGTCATCGTCAAGGAAAGTAACCGCTGATCCATTCAGCGTGAGGTTCTGCCGTCAGGCAGAACCTGAGCAAAACAAAGGCGCCCTGCATGTGATGCAGGGCGCCTTTGTTTTGGGCTGCCCGACCTCAGTCAGGCGGCGTCAAAGAAAATTACTCGTCGCCAAACTTGTAGTCAGTCTTGGCCGCTTTCTTCAAGCTCTTGCGGTAATCAGCCAGCTTCTGCTGCATCATGTTCTGAGCCAGTTGGCCCTTCACTTCTTCGAAAGCGGGGAACTGCGCAGCGCGGGTGTCTTCCAGCTTGATGATGTGATAGCCGAACTGCGACTTCACAGGCACATCAGTGGTCTGGCCCTTTTCCAGCTTGGTCAGTGCTTGCGAGAACTCAGGCACGTAGTTGCCGGGGTTGGCCCAATCCAGGTCGCCACCGTTTTCGGCAGAGCCAGGATCCTTGGAGTTCTTCTTGGCCAGGTCTTCGAACTTGGCGCCAGCCTTGAGCTGAGCGATCAGCGCCTTGGCATCTTCTTCCTTCTCGACCAGGATGTGGCGAGCACGGTACTCCTTGTCGCCCTTGGTGGCCTTGTACTTGTCGTACTCGGCGCGCACTTCGGCGTCAGAAGGCTTGTTCTTCTTTTCAAAGTCCATGAACAAGGAGCGGAACAGGATGGCCTGGCGCGCAAACTCCATTTGAGTCTGGTATTCCTTGCCACGTTGCAGACCGAGGCGCTCGGCTTCCTGCACCATGATTTCGCGCAGCACGATCTCGTCCTTCACGCGCTGCTCCAGCTCGGGGGTCTTGGCCTGTGGAGGCTGACCAGGCTGTTGCTGCTTGAGGATCTGTTCCATCATGGCGTCAACACGTGCGCGAGGCACGGGCTTGCCGTTGACGGTGGTGATGTTTTGCGCGAACGCCAGCGGAGCAGCCAGCGAAATCGAAACGGCCAGCATGGCTGCCTTGGCGATACGAGAAGTCTTCATGATGAGCAGTAAAAGCTTTTTAAGGAAGTTCAGACGGGCTCGGCTTTGATGACCAGAGCGTGAACGCCCTGAGGAATCAAATCGCGCAGGGCATCATACACAAGCCGATGACGCTGAACATGTGTCAATCCGTTGAAGCAACGCGCCTTGATCTGCACCGAGAAGTGCGTCCCAAAGCCCGTGCCGTTCGCGCCGGCATGACCGGCGTGCTGGTGGCTGTCGTCCGACACCACGCAGGATTCTGGTTGCAGAGCCTGTCGCAATGCGGCTTCCAGCTTGTCAGCCGATACGGAAACGTCGCTCATCATGGATCCCTTTTATGACAGTTGGTTCACTCGGCCTTGCTGGTTTCTTCCGGGAGCATGTGGCGACTCAGATACAGGCCTTGCGCCAGGGTAAATACCAAGGTCAAGCCCAGGCTGCCCCACATCTTGAAGGACACCCACGTATCGAGCGGGAAGTTGAACGCCACCCACAGATTAAGCACACCCATGCCGGCAAAGAACAGCACCCATGCCCAGCCCAGCGTGCGCCACACCGCATCGGGTGCGTCAATCTGACCACCCATCATCTGCGCCAGCATCTTGCGGCCCAGCACGATTTCGGTTGTCAGGAAACCAGCGGCCATCACCCAGTAGATGACGGTCGGCTTCCATTTGATGAAGGTTTCATCATGGAACCACAGCGTCAGGCCACCCAGCACCACCACGAT
>NZ_SCTN01000478.1 GCF_004297345.1 Aquabacterium sp.
TGCTCTTCCGATCTCATCAACCAATCGGCTTCATGGCTGCCCTGGGTTTCGTGGCGGTCTTTGCGGGTGCGGCCAACACCCCCTTGGCCTGCACGCTCATGGCCATGGAACTGTTTGGCGCCCCGATTGGTTTGTTTGCGGCACTGGCCTGCGTGATCAGCTATTTGTTTTCAGGCCACACAGGCATCTACAAGGCACAGCGAGTGGGACAGGCGAAACGTCAACCCTGACGGCGACGCACAACCAGCAAGGCCATGGCCAAGCCGCTCAGCATCAAGGCATGGGTTGCGGGCTCAGGCACCGCACCGACGGGGTTGCCATTGAGGTTGACCGCCACATTCTGTGCACCGATGAAGTCGCCCAGTTCACCCTCGCCAGGGTGGCTGTCACCCAGCACCGGTAGCGCCTCGTGGGTTTCCGGATCGTAAAGGCCGGAATAGTTGAAGAACTCATAGCGGCGCAGCACGGATTCCGCCTTTTCACCAACTGCTGCCCCGCCACCGTTCTCAAGCTGGCCAGCCAGCGGATTGCCTGGATCCGTCTGCAACAGCTGCCACTCGATCTCGGTATGACTCTTGGCAGCCTGAACCTTGGCGTTGCCACCTACCAGCTCTTCTAGCTCCACCTTGTTTTCCAGCTCGGTTGTATAGACCTTGACCCAGATGGCCGAGCCGAACTGGGATTCGATCTCCGGCTTGGGCGCCTGGATCTGAGCTACCACCACAGGAGCTGGCGCCGCCGGGTTGGGCGCGGGCGTCACGGACCAGATCGGGGCGGGCAGGTTGACGGTCGCCGTGGTGAGTACGCCAGGCGAGTTGGACTCCACCAGCCAGGCATAGCTTGTCTTGGTGGGATTGCCGATGGTGCCAACGCCAAAGTGATCACACGGCGTGGCGGCTCCGTAACCGATGTTGCCACCGGTCCAGCAACTTTCCCCTGGCGTCGTGAAAACCCCGCTGGGCGTGCCCACACTCCAGCCGCCACCGTTGTAGAGCGCTTGATAAGTCACCTTGACGCCGAAGATGCTGCCATTGGTGTATTCGCTGATGGAGGGCGCGCCGTAGCGTTCCACGGACGTCGGGAAGCCTCTGCCCGCACCACCGAACGTATCGGTGATGTCGCTGCTGTGCAGCCCCTCCAGGTCGATCTCGAACCCATAGGCGGTCGCGCCGGTGTCGTTGACCACATCGAAATTGCCCAAGGTGCCAAAGACGCCTGCACTGGCTGGCGCGGCCAGGCTGGCCAGCAGCGCTGCAGACAGTGCCCAGTTCAGTTGAAAACGTGTCATGCGAGCCCCACGAAAATAATGTGCATATTTCACATTTAATCACGAGGCAACCTGCAAGCCAAGCAAATTTACCGCCAGTCATGAGCATCCCGGCTTAAGGCGGCCGTAAGGAAAGCTCCCCATCATGAAGGTCAAGGAGTCGCCGCCATGATGCACAAACACTCACGACACAACAGGCCAACCTGGCGCTCAGCGCTGGTCTGCATGAGCCTGACACTACCGTTGCTGGCACAAGCTGCGACACCTGCGGAGCTGGCTCAGCGCTACGCTGCGGATGCCGGCAGACCGGCGGATGCCCAACGCGGGCAGCAGTTCTTCACAAGCCTGCACGGGCGAGAGTGGCGCTGCGCGAGTTGCCATGGCGCCAAGCCAACCCAAGCGGGCCAGCACGCGGCTACCGGCAAGGCCATCCTGCCCTTGGCACCGGCCTTCAATCCGGATCGATTCACAGACGCCGCCAAAGTCGAGAAATGGTTCCGCCGTAACTGCAACGACGTGGTCGGCCGCGAATGCACGGCCATCGAAAAAGCCGATGTGCTGACCTGGCTACTCACACTGAAGGTGCAACCATGAATCTGCACAACACGCTTCTGACCTTGGCAACAGCTGCCCTCCTCGCCACATCGGCGCACGCCGATGACGACGACAGACCAGCTTCTCGCGCCCCCCTGCATCCCCGCTATCAACAAGAATGCGCTGCCTGCCACGTGGCCTACCCGCCTCAACTGCTGCCTGCTGAGTCCTGGCAGCGGCTGGTGAAGAACCTGCCGCGCCACTTCGGCACCGACGCCTCGCTCGACCCAGCCACCACACAACAGTTGAGCGAGTGGCTCACCGCCCATGCCGGCGATCGCCGCGCTCCGCCGCAGGACCGCATCACCCGCTCCACCTGGTTTGTGCATGAACACGACGAGGTCGGCGCCAGCACCTGGCAACGCGCCAGCATCAAGAGCCCATCCAACTGTGCGGCCTGTCACACCCGTGCAGATCAAGGAGATTTCAATGAACGATTCATCCGCATCCCCCGCTGAACGCGTGCTGGTCTGGGACCTGCCCGTGCGTCTCTTCCACTGGCTGATGGTGCTGTGCTTTGCTGGCGCCTATCTGACGGCCGAGAGTGAACGCTGGCGCCTCGTGCACGTGACCTTTGGCTACACCATGGCCGGCTTGGTCGCCTTCCGTCTGGTCTGGGGCCTTATCGGCACACGCCACGCGCGCTTTGCCAGCTTTGTACGCGGGCCTGCGGCTGTGATGCGCTACCTTAGAGGGCTCTTGCAAGGTCAAGCAGAGCACCATCTGGGCCACAACCCGGCAGGTGCCCTGGCCATCATGCTGATCCTGGCTTTGACTGCAGCCGTGACCAGCACCGGGTGGGCCAACTTCAATGATGTAGGCGGCGAATGGCTGGAAGAAGTACACGAAGTGCTGGCCAATCTGATGCTGCTGATCATCGGCGTCCACGTGGTCGGCGTAGGGCTGAGCAGCCGCCTGCATCGAGAGAATCTGGTGCGCGCCATGATCACGGGCTACAAATCAGGCCAGCCACAGAACGGCATCCGGCGCACCTGGCGCAGCCTGGCCCTGGTGATGCTGGTGGGCGTGCTCACCTTCTGGTGGCAGCAATGGCAACATGCGCCCACACCCGGTCAGCAAGCCACGATGCAAGCGCCATCTGGCCAGCACCATGGCGATGACGATGATGACGATTGATCGGCCAGCTCACGGCTCGATGAGCAACAAACCGCGCAGCTTGCCCGATTGGCTGTCCACCGTGTTCATGGCCTCCAGCAAACGCTCGGGTTTGACCAGCCAGGGGCCGAATGACTGGTTCACGTCCAGCACCAGCACGAGGTCTTGCGCAGCCAGGTAGCCGGCAATGGGCGAGTGATGCCCACCGCCCTGGCCAAACAATGGCGCGCGCGAGAAGTTGACGATGTAGCGCCGCCCCAGCTCATTGGCCTGACGCAGATGTTGCCGAAACGCGTCCAGACTCAGGCCACGCCACACCGTGACATGCCCGGGCGCAAAACGGCGCTGCGCCACGCCGGCCAGCTCATCGAGCGTCAGGCCTGAGGGTAGATAACCCAGCGTCGTGCTGACGCCTGTGTCCTCCAGCACCGCGCGCTGATCCAGCGTCGAACCCAAGGAGTGCCCCACATTGGCGATGCTGCTGGGGCCACAGAAAGTCAGGTTGTGCTGGAACTCGATGTGCGTCTTGTAGCGCGACGCGACGGGCAAGGCCCAGGCCTTGTCCAGCAATAGCTTGTCCTGCCAGTAAGGCGCAGCCTGAACGGAAGCAGTGCCTCGCAGCGCTGGCGCAGACACCGCGGGTGACGACAACACCGCCGCCGATGCCTCGACCGAGTTGCTGCTCGAATCGGCAGCCCGTGCAGGTGGGCAACTGCCGCCCAACAAGGCCAGCGCCAACAGCCATGCTGATGACAAACGGCCATTCATGATGGCTGGCTTAGCGCCCTGACCTGCATGGCCTGACCACAACCATGGCCAGCATGCCCAGCAACATCAGTAAGCACGCACCTGGCTCAGGCACGGTGGCAGCAGACGCAAAAGCCTGCCCCAGAATCTGGTTGGTGAACGTCGTCGGGTGTTGCCCATCCCAGAACAGATAGGTATTGGGCATGGCACAAACATGCCCCGAAGCCGCGTTGAAACAAGCGTCCACGGTATCAATGCCGGATGCACGCAACAAAGGCAACTCACTGGCCATGAAGCCCGAGGTATCGAACACGATGATGTTGAGCCCCTGCACCTGCGCCACCAGATTGCTCAGCCCACTGAGTAACTGGTGGTTGTACTCACTGGTGCGTTGGCCAGCTGCAGCCTGATATTGCGGGCTGGCCAACAGGCTGGCTGGTGTCTGGCTCAGATCGGGCATCAATGGCACGAAGAAATTCTGTGCGCCCATGTAATACAGCTCCATGACATTGCCCAGCATGTTGCTGGCAGCCTTGGAAGAGGTACTCGCAGACCAGATGTTGGCGCCAGCATAGAAATCGTTCGGGCCGGCCCACAGAAAGTACAAGGCATCGGGATCGGAACTTTGGCCATTGAGTACCGTGGTGTAGCTCGATATCTGCCCGGCTACGCCCGTACCGTTGAGGAGCGCTCCGCCTTGATTGCCCGCACCAGTCTGCGCACCGCCAATGGCATAGCTGGTCACCTTGAGGCCCAGATCAGCCGCCATGGCCTCCACGGCCACCTCGCCGTTGGAGAAGCGCCCGTCGACATAAGGCGCTGCGGGGTACAGCCCCGAGGTCAGCTTGTAAAGATTGCCGGTGTCGGACAGGCTGTCGCCAAAGGCAATCACCTGCGAATAGGCCGCCAGGGCCTGGCCCGCGCTCATCAGGGCCAGCAGTGCGATCAGCAACTGCCTCGACAATCGATAAGGACTAGACACGTGGAAGGCCCCTCAGCAACAGGCGGACACAAGCCTTCATGATAGCGACAGACGCACCACTATCGCGCATCCCGCTCCACGATGTGCCCTAGGTTCATCGTCTGCCCCAGGTAGCTGGCGCCTGCACGCGACAGATGCCCGGCATCACGATAGAGGGGGATGCCATCAATCACGCTCGCGCAACGCCCGGCCTGGCAGGTCATGTGATCCAGCCTCACCACACTCACATGGGCGCGCTGGCTGGCTTCGTCCAGCAAGGCCAGTACATCTCGCTGATAGCGCTCGTGCTCGGCCTGCGCAAAACTGCAGGATTGATCCGCATCGTGCACGAAAGTCAGCAGGCCTTGCAGATGACGCTCGGCGCACAACCCCAGATCCAGTTGTGGCCCGACGGCAGCGGGCGGTGACACCACTATCACCTTGCGGCCAAGTTGGCGCAACATGTGAATCGTGTTGACCAGCGAGGCGGCCAGTTCGGCCCGGCTGGGCTTGACGACATGGCCATGGGCATCCACGACCGGATCGTCGAAGAAATAGCGCCAGCGTGCCGACAGCACCACGTAGTCGATCTGTGGATGAGCCTTGAGGTAAGCCAGCACCGAACGATTGAAAGCCAGGCACTGCAAACCTCTATCGGCGGGATCCTTGCTGACCTGGCGCGCGTAATCCAGCAAAGGTGCACAGGCGCTGCGTGTGGCCTGCATGAGACCGCTGGTCGCCGAGGGGGCCGATGCAGGGGTTGACACAGGGGGGATCAAGGCCGGCACGATGTGCATGGCATAGCTGTCACCCCAAACGAGCGTGCGCACCCGCGCCTGAGTACGACAGGCCGGCAATGGCTCAATCGCACCATCAAAATCACAGTGCGCCGACAAGCCGTAGTTGGCTTGGCGGACCTGCTTCCAGTCCACGCCAGATCGGGCCTGCAGGAGATGCCACATCCAGCCTGCAGCCAGGGCCAGTGCGAGGAGAATCCAGCACAGCTTGCGCCCCATCGCGCCCGGTGTGGCCACACGCCGGAATGGCTGCTCGACATAGCGATAAGACAGTTGCGCCAACGCGAAGGACAGCGGCAACAAGGCCCACGACATCCAGGCTGGCCCCCCCTGCAGCCAGATGTTCTTGGCCATGGCAATCAAGGGCCAGTGCACCAGATACAAGGAATAAGACTGATCGCCGATCCAGTGCAA
The DNA here is from genome assembly GCF_004297345.1 of Aquabacterium sp. Classification (GTDB taxonomy): domain Bacteria; phylum Pseudomonadota; class Gammaproteobacteria; order Burkholderiales; family Burkholderiaceae_C; genus Aquabacterium. The sequence continues at coordinate 5,897 of NZ_SCTN01000478.1, forward strand.
AGGCCGCATCCACATCCGTTGCGACTGCAACATCGCAGATGGCATGAGCACCAGCCCTGCCGTGCTCAGCACAACCAGCAGCGCATCACCGCGAGGATGCATCTCATCCATCCCCCAGATCAGCGCAAAGGCCATCAAAGGCAGCCACAACCAGCCCATGTCCATGCGCCGTTGCGCCTGGCGTATCGTGGTCCATCCGGGCAAGGCACACAAAGACCCGACCAATAACTCCCAAGCTCGGGTAGGGAGCAAATAGAAGGTGCCGGAAGGATCCTGACTCACGAACCACTGCGCAAAGGCAAAGCTCGCCACGGTCAACACGAGCATGACAGGCGCACGCCAACGCCGCGGAGCCCAAGCCAGCAGGCCCAGCACCATCGGCAGCACGAAGTAGTACTGCTCCTCCAACGCCAGCGACCAGGTATGCAACAAGGGCTTGAGCGTGGCCTGCCCATCGAAGTAGCCACTTTGCTGCCACAGCACCATGTTGGCCACAAACCCCAACGCACCAGCCAGTTGCAAGGCATAGTCATGCAAGGCACTGATGGTCAAGGCCCAAGGCGCCATCAGCGTCACCCAGGTGAACATCACCAAGGCCGCGGGCAAGAGCCGCCTGGCTCGCCTGAAATAAAAAGAGCCCGGGCTGAAGCGGCCCTCGTCCATCTCCTCGACAATCACCCGAGACATCAGGTAGCCAGAGATCACGAAGAAGATATCAACGCCCAGAAAGCCCTTGTTCAGGCCGGGCAGATCGAAGTGAAAGACCAGGACAGACAGCACCGCGATGGCCCGCAAGACCTGGATGTCCATTCTCAAATTGCGCATCGGCCGGATTATCCGGGTGGCGGGAATCTCCCAATGGGTGCGCCGCGATCCTGGCGCATAGTTCAGCGCCATCAAAATTAACGAACCGCGTTCAAGCAAGAGAGGCCTTATGCGTTCCAGCCCCCCGATTCCGTCACGCCTGAGCGTGGCCACAGCCCTGTTCGTGTTCAGTCTGGTGAGTTGTGCGGCCACGCCTGTCGCCACATCATCCCCATCTGCTGATGGCGAAGTCATCCCTGCGGGTGAAGCCAGCGCCATTGCCGCGGTCACCGAAGCGATTCGTTCTTCCGTGCAGACTGGGTTTGATCAGAACGGCCACGCCTTCCGAGATGCGCACCGCAAGTCAAACGGTTGTGTGCAAGCGACTTTCACCGTGCTGGACAAACTGCCCCCGCAGATGGCGCAGGGCCTGTTTGCCACGCCGAAGGCCTACAACGCGGTCGTGCGTTTCTCGAACGGATCCGGTTCATCTCAAGACGACCACAACAACGATGCGCGCGGCATGGCGCTGAAAATCATGGGCGTGGGTGGCCCCAAGTTGCTGGACGATGAGCAGACAGCCAGCACGCAGGACTTCCTGATGACCAACCACCCGGTGTTCTTCGTTCGCAATGCGGCCGACTATGTGGCGTTCCAGAAGGCCGCCACCAGTGGGGGCCTGGCGCTGACGGGCTGGCTTGCCGCCCACCTCTTCCACGAAACCCCCATCATCCTGGGCTTTACCGGGCACAAGGTGCTCAACCCGCTGAACTCGCGCTACTGGAGCACGACACCATCGAAGCTGGGCAGCGAGCAGATGAAGTTCTCGGCCAGGCCATGTGCGGGCGGCACCTTTGTCGAGCAATCCGATACGGCCAACCGCATGAGCGAAAACATGGCCGCACAACTGGCCACCGGCTCAGCCTGTTTCGACTTCATGGTGCAGACCCGCACGGTGCCCGCCGAGATGCCGATCGAAGACCCAACCATCGAGTGGAAAGAGGCCAAATCACCCTTCGTGCCCGTGGCCCGTATTACCATCCCGGCCCAGACGCCCGAAGACGCACAAACCTGTGAGGTACGCTCTTTCACGCCATGGCACAGCATCGCGGCACACCGGCCTCTGGGCGGTATCTCGCGCGTGCGCAAGGATGTCTACATCGCTGTATCCAAGCTGCGCCACCAACTCAACGGCCAAGCCCGCATCGAACCTTGAACACACCCGTCAGCTTTCGCGAAGCCTTCTTCTTCTGGCTCAAACTGGGCTTCATCAGCTTTGGCGGGCCTGCCGGGCAGATCGCGATCATGCACCAGGAGCTGGTGGAGCGCCGCCGCTGGATATCGGAGAAGCGCTTTCTGCACGCGCTGAACTACTGCATGGTGCTGCCCGGGCCTGAGGCGCAACAACTGGCCACCTACATCGGCTGGTTGATGCACCGCACCTGGGGCGGCATCATCGCGGGCGGCCTGTTCGTGCTGCCCTCGCTGTTCATCCTCATCGCGTTATCGTGGATCTACATGGCCTTTGGTCAGGTGCCATTGGTAGCTGGCCTGTTTTACGGCATCAAGCCGGCGGTATCGGCCATCGTGGTGCAAGCGGCGCACCGCATTGGCAGCCGCGCCTTGAAGAACAAGGTCCTGTGGGGCATCGCCGCAGCATCCTTCGTGGCCATCTTCGCCATGAACCTGCCCTTCCCGCTGATCGTGCTGCTGGCCGCGCTGCTTGGCTGGCTGGGTGGCAAGTGGTCGCCAACCTGGTTCAAGGCAGGTGGCGGGCATGGCACGGCGGACAAATCCTACGGGCCCGCCTTGATTGACGACCATACGCCGACACCCGCTCACGCCTTGTTCACCTGGTCGGGGCTGCTCAAGGTGATGACGGTCGGCCTGCTGCTGTGGCTCCTGCCCATGGCCTACCTCATCACCCGCTTTGGCTGGGATCACGCCTTGACCCAGATGGGCTGGTTCTTCACCAAGGCCGCCATGTTGACCTTTGGCGGCGCCTACGCCGTGCTGCCCTATGTCTACCAAGGCGCCGTGGACCACTTCGGCTGGCTGCAACCAGTTCAGATGATTGACGGCCTGGCCCTGGGTGAAACCACGCCCGGCCCGCTGATCATGGTGGTGTCTTTTGTGGGATTCGTGGGCGGCTACGTGAAGGCGCTGTTTGGGCCTGACCAGTTGTTCCTGGCTGGCGCCGTGGCCGCGACCGTGGTGACCTGGTTCACCTTCCTGCCCTCATTCGTGTTCATCCTGGCGGGCGGGCCATTGGTCGAGGCCACACACGATGACATCCAGTTCACGGCCCCGCTGACCGCCATCACGGCCGCCGTTGTGGGCGTGATCCTCAATCTGGCCTTGTTCTTCGGCTACCACGTGCTGTGGCCGCAAGGTTTCATGGGGCGATTCGATGCGGTATCAACGGTGATTGCACTGGCAGCTGCAATAGCGCTGTTTCGCTTCAAACGCAATGTGATCCATGTGATCGCCGCATGCGCTGTCCTTGGCTGGCTGCTCAAGGCCAGTGGCCTCGCGTGAGAGGCCTTGGTGCTCGCATCTACATCACGATCGGCGTAAACGGGATCTGCGATCGCAACTTCCAATACATCTCCAGATAAGCCTCGTCCGAGGTCTCCCTGTACTTGGTCTTCATGAAATCGCACACAGACAAGGTTTTGCGGGTGGCGTAGTTATCCTGAAATAGCTGTGGATGGACCTCGGCCGATGCGCTGCGGTCAAAGGTCACCGTTTCGAACTTGTGGGTCGCCAGGATGAAGGACGCCAACCTCTCCTGAATGAACGTCTTCATGTGGGTGTCTTTTTCGGCATAGAGGTAGGAGGTCTTCATGCTCCCATCCATGTGCCCGTCTACTTCCACATACTTGAAGAAGGCCTCGGCCAGCTTCTGCCATTCAAGCCAATACGCCTTCTTGGCAAAAACGAAGTTGGAGAAGACCGTCGTGGAAAGGTCGGTCACCAGGGACTTCAAATCCA
>NZ_SCTN01000479.1 GCF_004297345.1 Aquabacterium sp.
ACCAGCCCTGCCTCTACCACCTCTCTGGCGCAGGCAAAGCCGGTGAGTTCTCGCCGGTAGACGGCACGCCCATCATTTTGTCGCCCATGAGGCGCTGGCTGGCCATACCAGGCTCGGTCGGCCAACCCCGAGACGGCAACCCTGCGGCCTGCTACCTGGTGTTCGACACGAGCAGCAAGCAGATCACGTTTCACCGCGTGCCCTACGACCACGAAGCGGCGGCACAACGCATCGTCGATGCAGGGCTGCCTCGCCATCTGGCCGACCGCCTGCGCGACGGGCGCTAAACAGGAGCTGCGCATGATGACCCCGCCTGGAAAACTGCAAGCCGGCGATGTGATTGACCAGTTTCGACTGAAGGAAAAACTGCACCAGGGCGGCATGGCCACCTTGTGGGATGTCGAGCCGCTGGAAGGCGATGCCGGCCACGCCCTGATCATGAAGATCCCACGCATCAAGGGCGGAGAAGATCCAGCCACCATCGTGGGCTTCGAGGTCGAGCAGATGGTGATGCCGATGCTCAAAGGGCCGCATGTGCCGCGCTTCCTGACCAAGGGCGACTTCATCAAGCAGCCCTATATCGTGATGGAGCACATTCAGGGCGAGTCCCTGCGGCCAAGGCTGGACAAGGCACCCTTGCCATTTGAAGAGGTTGCCGAGATCGGGCAGCGTGTCGCCTTTGCCCTGCACGAACTGCACAAACAGCACCTGGTGCACCTGGACATCAAACCCAGCAACATCATGTTCCGCCCAACTGGTGAGGCGGTGCTGGTGGATTTCGGTTTGTCGCGCCATGCGCAACTGCCCGATCTGCTGGAAGAGGAGTTCTCGCTGCCCATGGGAACGGGGCCTTATATGTCGCCCGAACAGGTGCAGTTCATCCGCAACGACCCTCGCAGCGACCTGTTTGCGCTTGGCGTGATGCTCTACCACCTCACCACAGGAGAGCGGCCCTTTGGTAGCCCCAGCAGCGTGTCAGGCCTGCGCAAGCGGCTCTACACCGATCCCATTCCGCCGCGCGCGCACCGCGCCGATACGCCGCCCTGGTTGCAGGAGGTGATCCTGCGCTGCCTCGAGGTGGACCCGGCCAAGCGTTATCAAACCGGCGCCCAACTCGCGCTGGATCTGCAGCACCCCGATCAGATCCCCTTGAGCAAGCGGGCGGACCACATGGCACCGCGCGGCAGCATCAGCAGCATCCGGCGTTGGTTCAAGGCCATGGGCGCCGAACCAGAAGCGCAGGGCAATGCCACCCAGCACGTCGAGCACAGCCCGATCATCATGGTGGCCATTGCCACCAAGGCCAGTACGCCCGAGCTGGACAAAAAGCTGCTGGCCACGGTCCGGCGCATCCTCCAGATCGAGCCTGGCGCCCGCCTGGCCTGCGTGAGCGTCATGAAGATCAACCGTGTCGGCATGGACAAGCTCACCGACGAAGAAGGCAACAGTCTGCATGTTCAGCAACTGGTCGCCATCAAGCACTGGGCCCGGCCTTTGCAACAGCAACTGGAACTCGATGAGCACCGTCTGACCTTCCATGTGCTGGAGGCACCGGACACGGCACATGCTCTGGTCGAGTTTGCCAACAAGAACCAAGTCGACCACATCGTGATGGGTGCGCGAGGCAACTCGGCGCTGAGACGTTACCTGGGCAGCGTCAGTGCCCAGGTTGTCGCTGAGGCGGACTGTTCGGTTACCGTGGTGCGCGTCTGAACCGCATCACATCTCGGCGGAACCCAGTCGGCCACCGTGGGTGATGGTCAAGCTTCCATCCACCAACTGGAAGCTCAGTTTGCGCAGATCGCGCCCCCCCACTTCCTGCTGATGTGGCTCGATCTGCAGGCTGGACGCCCACGACTGCGCCCACCGTAGATTGCGCTCGCCGGCACAGCCATCTTGCTGATGCGCGCCACCGACCAGAGACAAGCTCACGTCCGACCAATCACAAGCGCTCCGCAGGAGGCGCTCGCCAAGCCACCGCACGGCATCATCGGCATACAGGCCGCTGCCGCCCTCCAGGCCATATACGCCTGCGGGCCGCTGAGGATGGGCATAGCAACACACCGCGCCCAGGCGATAGCGGGGAATCCACATCACCAGGGCCACACTGGCGCCCAACATGGCCGTCACACGCAGGTCGCCTCGGCCAAACAGCCAGTCGCCCGGCCTGAGCATCACGCTGCGTCTGCCCAGAGGATCGGCACTGACCACGCCGCTGCTTTCCAGGAAACTGGGCAAGGGCGGCGGGAACATCTCTCGGCTGATCGGCGGCGGCATGGCCGCTCGCGTGCTGGCATCAGCCGACAGCAGGTCAGTGATGAACGAGGTCATCGTGCAACTCCCCCACGCTGATCAACTGTGCCAGTTCATCGCTGAACAACAACTGCTCTGCATGCATCACCATGGCGTAGTGACCAGGATGGCTGGCCATCACCTCCATGAAGTGACTATTGAGGTTGGCGCCGCACGTGGGAGGGGCGTCCATGGCTTTTCCGTTCAAGTTCAGCACGTCATGAACATGATCGACCTCCACGCCGACTTCGACCTTCTGGTCACCCAGGTGTGCCTCGACCAGCACCACGCAGCTGCGGTGACCGGCTTTGGCAGGCGGGAAACCCAGCCGGCTTGCCAGATCAATCACGGGGACCAGGCGGCCGTCCAGTTGCATCGATCCTTTGACAAACTCGGGCATGCGAGGATCAGGGGCCACGCAAGGCGCATCAACAATGGCCGTTGTGGCCACGATGTACAAGGCGTAGTTCGTGCCGGCCGCGTTGAAGGTCAGGAAATGGGTACCGCCGCTGTGGATCATCACTTCTTGTTTAGCGTCATTTGCGGCGGCTTCGGCGCTACAAGCCTTTGCGCTGTTTTTGGTGGCCCTGGTGATGATCATGCTTGCTCTCCTTTGCAATTCCATGATCCACATTGTGAAGATGCGCCCTTCATCCGCCCATCAGCGCCTCACCTTGGGGTCACCCCGGGTCAAGACCTGGGAAAGAGCGCATCGACCGCTTGCACGAACGCTGCGAGTGCGTCAGATGTCACGCCTCGCCCCGCGAGCAGGGCCTCTTCGTGCTGTCGGGCCTGGGAAACCAGTTCAGCCTGACCCAGCACAGCCAGGGAGCCACGCAAGGCATGGATGGCCTGGCGAAGGGCTGCGGTATCAGCCGCCTGCTCCAATGACTGCCGCATCGCCGGCCACTGACTGGCAAACAGCGTCATCAAGACCATGCGGCCACCGGATCTGGGGGTGTCAGCCGGTACAAGCCTGGCCTCGACTGGCGCCGGGGGCGCCGCAGGCACGGGTTGAAAGGCGCGATGGACGACGTCGGCCTTGAGCGCCACATCACGCAGCAGCGCGTGCAGTTGTGCCGCGTCGAAAGGCTTGCTCATGCACGCCAGCGCGCCCAGAGCCCAGGCGGCTTGTTGATCGCTTGCATCGATGTGTGCGCTGAGAAAAACAATGGGCAAGTCCTGACCGTGAGGCAGCGACCGGATCGCGCGGGCAACCTCCCATCCATTCAAATCTGGCAACTGGATGTCGAGCAGAACCAGGTCAAAGTGACGCTGCCCGACCAGATCGGCCACAGGCCGCCCCTCCCCTGCCATGGTCACGTCCACCCCGATACGGCGCAGGAACTCACGCAATACATGCTGGTTCAGCGCGTTGTCCTCAACAGCCAGTACCTTGAGTCCCACCAACTGCGGATCAATGGCCAAGGTTTCATCACGTCGAGTTCGAAACACAGCCTCGGCCAACAAGGGCAGGGCCCGCACATCGCCCGCCGAAGTAACAGGATCAGCGCTGACCCAATGCACCTCTGCCCCCTGTTGCCGGGCGCGTTCCGCCATGCCCGAGCCCGAGGGCGCGGCCACATCGATGACCCATCGGTACGACGGACTGCTTGGCATGGTGATGGATGCGACCTGATCAGGCGTCAGCACGGCTTCACCTTGTGCCGCCCATTGGGTGGCCACCGTCTGCAGCAGACGATCATCGTCACTGACGACCACGGTCTGGGCCTTCTGATGCGTTGTTGGTGCAGACTCATCGAATGGCAACTCGAGGTCAAACCAGAACAAGGAGCCACCGCCAGGCACGGAAGCCACGCGCAAGCTGGTGCCATGCAAAGCCAACAAGCGGTTGACAACAGCCAGGCCCAGGCCGCTGCCACCAATCTTGGGCAGAGACAGATTGCTGACCTGCTCAAACGGTTGGCCAATACGCTCGATCTGATCCAAGGCGATGCCCGCCCCCGTGTCCGATACCGACATGCGCAGCATCACCCGTCCGGCGCGCACGGCTTTGCGCCGGACGTCGATCACGACGCGCCCGCGGTCGGTGAACTTGAGCGCATTGGCCACCAGGTTGAGCAAAATCTGCTCGATTCGTTCCACATCGCCCCGCAACGACATGGGGCATGCTGGATCGACCGTGGCATACAGGCGCACCGGTTTGTCTTGCCGCAAGCTGGCGGCCAAGGCCCCCACGCGAGAAACCACGGCCGGCAGGGGCAAGGGTTGATCGGCATCGATGCTGAGCTTGCCGACCTCCAGGCGGGTCAGGTCCAGCAGATCGTTGACCACGCGCAGCATCAAGCGAGAGGCCTGCTCGATGTGATCCAGATGCTGACGATCCACCCCGGCCGGCCAATCTGCACGAGCCAGTCGGCCAAAACCCAGGATGGCGTTCAGGGGCGTGCGCAACTCATGGCTGATGGCGGCGACGAACGCGTCTCGCCCCGCTGAGGAGGCTGGCGCGACAGCCGAAGCAGCAGTGTCGTCCATGCCATCAAGCCCACGACCGGCCAAGCGAGCGCGACGCCCCTGCGATGCAGGTCGAATAGATGAGCGGGCTCGACGGAACAATGTCACAAATTCCTGCCGAAGGCTTGGTGTGGGGATGCCGACAATGCATCATGCAAGCAATGCGCGTCATCGTAGCCGACGATCAGATCCTGATTCGAGCAGGAATTGTGGCCATCCTGGAAGATCTGGGCGGCTTCGAGTGCATTGCATCCGTGGATGACGGCCCTCGCTGCCTGAAGGCCTGCGCAGCCACCCCGCCCGACATCCTGCTTCTCGACCTGAACATGCCCGGCTCCAACGGTCTGGACGTGGCGCGCGTCCTGCGCCAGACCCAGCCAGACATCAGCATCATCATCCTGACCAGCAGCACCGATGCCGACATCGCCAAACGGGCGATCGACATGGGCGTCTCGGGCTTTGTGTCCAAGGATTTCGTGCTGGCCGAACTGGCCATGGCCCTGCACTGCCTGCGCGAAGGCCGCGTCTACCTGAGCCCGGACATCGCCCTGGCCTCCGTCAAGGAGAAAGATGCCAGCGACAAGCTCACGCCCCGCCAGAAAGACGTGCTGCGCTGCATTGCCAAAGGGCAGTCCAACAAGGAAATTGCCCGCGATCTGTCTGTGAGCGTCAAGACGGTTGAATACCACCGGGCAGAGCTGATCCAGCGCCTGGATCTGCACGATGTGGCCAGCCTGACGCGCTTTGCCGTGTCACACGGGCTGGTGGAATGAGGGCTCAGTTGTCGACTCAGTTGTCAATGTAGAGATCCAACATCGGCTCGGAGCCCGGCGTGACCAGGTAACGATCGAAATCGGTGATGCCGGCATCACGCAGCACCTGCTCGTCCACAAAGAACTGGCCCGTGGCCTCACGGCTGCCGCGCGTCAGGATCCGATAGGCGGCATCGGCCATGATCTCGGGTGTGCGTCCCAGCGTACCCAGTTGCGAGCCAGCGATGTTCAGTGCCGATGTGGCAATCAGCGTGCGCGGCCACAGGGCGTTCACGGCAATACCCTTGCTGCGCAGCTCGGCCGCCAGGCCATACGCCACCATGCTCATGCTGTATTTGGACACCGTGTACGCCGCATGGGATTCGAACCACTTCTCCTGCAGATTGATGGGCGGCGACAGCACCAGGATGTGCGGATTGGCCGCTTTCTCCAGGAAGGGCAGGCAGGCTTGTGAACACATGAAGGTGCCGCGCACGTTGATGTCCATCATCAGGTCGTAGCGCTTGGCGGCGACCTCGGGCGTCTTCGTCAGGTTGATGGCGCTGGCGTTGTTGATCAGGATGTCGATGCCACCGAAGTGGGCCGCGGCCTTGGCCACCACCTCACGCACCTGGTCTTCATCACGCACGTCCAGCACCAATGGCAAGGCGCGTCCGCCTGCGGCTTCGATCTCGGCCGCTGCGGAGTGAATCGTGCCGGGTAAGCGAGGATCAGGCTCGGACGTTTTGGCCGCGACCACGATATTGGCACCATCACGCGCCGCACGCAGCGCAATGGCCTTGCCGATGCCACGGCTGGCGCCTGTGATGAAGAGAGTCTTGCCGGCGAGAGACGTCATGGGCGTTCCTGGATGTCAGGTCAAAAGCAATGCGCTGTAGCCTAACCCAGCTTGCCCCAGCCACCTCGCTGGCGTTTTCCAGCTTGCCAGCGTCAACACCCCCATGCCCTTGCTTGACGCTCAGGTCAAGCGCATGCCCTCAGCATGCAAGCGCGGCAGGTTTGACGCCGGTCAAACTCGCCCCCGGCACAGCAACACACAGGCAACACAAGGCCTGCACACTGTTCATGTCATCAACAATATGGGTTCCGCACCTTGCTGGAACACGATCATGCAGATCTCCCGCGAATGGGCAACGCCCCTCACGATTGGCTCTTTCTTCCTGATGGCCTGCACGGGCATCCTGATGTTCTTTCACGCCGACATGGGCAAGAACAAGGACGTACATGAATGGCTGGGCTGGGCCATGGTGGCGGGCGTGTTCGCGCACGCCTGGGCCAATCTGGCCTCGTTCAAGCGCTATTTTGCCAAACCGGCGGCGCTGGCCACCATGGGCGTATTTGTCGCCATTTTGCTGGCATCTTCCTTCATCAAGGAAGAAGAGGACGGCAAAGGCGGCAACCCTGGCAGGCGCGCCACCAAAGCCGTGCTGAATGCGCCCATCAGCGCCATCGCACCCTTGGCAGGGCAGCCACCTGAGGCATTGCTGGCCGATCTGCAAAAGGCTGGCTTCAAGGTTGAATCAAGCAGCCAGACGCTGATCAGCGTGACCGGGCCGGAGCAGCCCGATCAATTCAAGGCGCTGGCCGTGATCTTTCACTGACCAGCTGCCTTAGGCGCTCAATGGGGATCAGTGGCGATCAAGCCAACGGCAAGACCCGCATCACCTTCTGGAAGGCGTCCACGGCCTTGCCCTTGCGGGCGCGCTTGCCGATGTGAGCCAGGTAGGCAGAGTTGCGCACGTCCTCTTCCTTGGCCTTGCCGCCTCGGCCCGAGCCGATGACCTTGACGCCGCCGGCCACCGTGGCCACCGAGATCAGCGGATCCTTCTTGGCATCCACTTCCATCAAGGTCAGGCCTCGGCCGCCGTTGGACTGCAGCTTGAGCTCATCCAGGCCGAACACCAGCATGCGCCCGCCTTGTGCCAGACAGGCCACATGCGTGTGCGCTGGCTGCACCAGCACAGGCGGCAGCACCAGATCACCCTCGTCCAGCGTCAGGAAGCCCTTGCCGCCCTTCTGGCGCGTGATCAGGTCACCCAGTTTGGCCATCAGGCCGAACCCACCGGTATTCGCAAACAGCAAAGTCTGATCAACGCTGCCAGCAAGGTAGTGAACCGGCTGCGTACCGGATTCGAGCTCGATCATGGTCGTGATCGGTGCGCCGTCTCCCCGTGCGCCAGGCAGTGCTGACACCGGCACGCTGTACACACGCCCGTTGCTGCCCACCACGATCATCGGATCCACCGTGCGGCACTCGAAGGTGCCATACAGACCGTCACCCGCCTTGAAGGCGAAGCCCGCCGGGTCGTGACCATGGCCGGTACGTGCACGCACCCAGCCCTTGAGCGAAATCACCACCGTCACGGGCTCGTCGATCACCTTGACCTCGGCCACAGCACGCTTTTCAGCCTGGATCAGGGTGCGGCGCTCGTCACCAAACTGCTTGGCATCGGTCTCGATTTCCTTGACCACCGTGCGCTTGAGCGAGCTGGGGTTGCCCAGGATGTCTTCCAGCTTGGCCTGCTCGGCACGCAGCTCGGACAGCTCCTGCTCGATCTTGATCGCCTCCAACCGCGCCAGTTGACGCAGGCGGATTTCAAGGATGTCCTCGGCCTGGCGATCGCTAAGCTTGAAGCGCTCGATCAGCGCGGCCTTGGGCTCGTCGCTGTTACGGATGATGTGGATGACCTCGTCGATGTTGAGCAGGACGAGCTGACGGCCTTCCAGGATGTGGATGCGGTCCAGCACCTTGCCCAGACGGTGGCGCGTACGCCGCGTGACGGTCTCCATGCGGAAACCGATCCACTCCGTCAGGATCTGACGCAGGCTCTTTTGCGTGGGCCGCCCATCGGCGCCGACCATGGTCAGGTTGATGGAGGCCGAGCTTTCCAGGCTGGTGTGCGCCAGCAGCGTCGTGATCAGCTCCTGCTGCTCGACCGTGCGGGTCTTGGGCTCGAACACCAGGCGAACGGCTGCATCCTTGCTGGATTCATCGCGCACGGTATCCAGCACGGACAGCACGGTGGTCTTGAGCTGGGTTTGCTCGGCGGTCAGCGCCTTCTTGCCGGCCTTGACCTTGGGGTTGGTCAATTCTTCGATTTCTTCCAGCACCTTGGCGGCGCTGGTACCGTGAGGCAGCTCGGTCACGACCAGTTGCCACTGGCCGCGCGCCAAGTCTTCGATCTTCCAGCGGGCGCGCACTTTCAAGCTGCCACGGCCCGAGCCGTAGGCGTCCTGGATTTCCTTAGGCGTAGAGATGATCTGGCCACCGCCTGGGAAATCAGGCCCCTGGATCAGCTCGAACAACTCCTCATCGGCCAGCTTCTCATTCTTGATCAGCGCCACGGTGGCCGCGGCCACTTCACGCAGGTTGTGGCTGGGGATCTCGGTGGCCAGACCCACGGCAATGCCGCTGGCACCATTGAGCAGCACAAAAGGCAGACGTGCCGGCAACTGCTTGGGCTCTTCAGTGGAGCCGTCGTAGTTGGGCACAAACTCCACTGTGCCCATGTCGATTTCATCGAGCAGCAGGCGGGCAATGGGCGCCAGGCGGGCTTCCGTGTAACGCATGGCCGCTGCGCCATCGCCGTCTCTGGAGCCAAAGTTACCCTGGCCGTCGATCAGCGGGTAGCGCAGGGCGAAATCCTGCGCCATGCGCACCATGGCCTCGTAGGCGGCAGAGTCACCATGCGGGTGATAGCGACCCAGCACATCCCCCACCACGCGGGCGCTCTTGACCGGCTTGGGTCCGCTATTGCCCGAAAAACTCAGGCCCATGCGGTCCATCGCGTACAGGATGCGCCGCTGAACGGGCTTCTGGCCGTCGCACACATCCGGCAAGGCACGGCCCTTGACCACGCTCAGCGCGTATTCCAGGTAAGCGCGCTCTGCGTAATGGGCCAGTGTCAGGGACTCGCCGCCATCGCTGGGAGGCGCAGGATTGAAATCGATGGTTTGTTGGGTCATCTTGATCAGGCAAACGCCCCGTCACACCGACGAGGCCCGTTAGACGCAGTCAAATCTGCAGCGGGCTCTTATTTTGCCTGCTCGGCAAGCGCCTGCTGAATCTGATCAGGGGAATTGTGGGAAGAGACGGCTCCGTCAACGGCTAATATCAAAACAATCACGTTATGCACCAGCCGGCCTGAGGCCAACCCATCGTCACTTAAGCAGCGAAATCCCACATGACATTCACACAACTTTGGCGCCTGGTTTCACTGAGTCTGTGTTTGATCCTGAGCGGGTGCCTGCATATGGATGTGGTCTTCACCGTACAGGCCGATGGCAGCGGCACCATCACCGAAACCACGCACTGGCCGGCGAACAACCCCTTGCTGCATCAATTCGGCGGCACGCTGCCGCCCATGAACGCGGCCAGGCTTCAAGCACTAAAAGAGAGAGCTCGCAGCATGGGGCCCGGTGTCACCGCCAGCGAGCAGTCGCAGACTCACGCCAATGGCCAGGTTGAGCACACCCTCACATTCCTGGTCCCGAACTTCAACCAGGTGCACTACAGCCTTGACCAGGGTACAAGCCAGAAATCGCACGGCTTGCAATACAGGTTCGAGCTGGTGCGCAAAGCTGGGCAACCCAGCAAGCTGACAGTGAGCAACGATCCATTTGTGATCAGTCTGTTCGATGAGGCAAACACCCCTCCTCCACTCAAGGACGCGGCGACGGCGAGCGCCAATGACAGCCTGCGCCAATTCATGACCACATCCATGCAGGCGATGGCGGGCATGGCCGTGGACATCAAGCTGGCCCTGGCAGGCGAACCGCTCAAGTCGACGGCGGCGTTCCAGAATGGCCAGATCGCCACCCTGTTTCACATGGACGTCGATCAGCTCATGGCCAAACCCGACTGGCAAGCCAGGATGTTTGCCCAACCGGCACCGCGCGCTGCCGGAGCACCGTGCATCTATGCCGACGAGCCCGGCATGCAGGTTGACTGTCAGCGCCACATCGAGGTCTGGTTGCGCTGACAAACTGACCGCTGATCGCGTCAGTTGCGGGGTATAGCCCCTGTGTTTGCCGGCATCGCAGTGTCATGCGTCGCGCTATCTTGCAGTCTCCTGAACTCTGTTCGCGGCGCGTTTCGCCGTGCTACAAGCATGTCACGTCTGCGCATCACCCTGATGACCGGCCTGCTGTGGACCGGATCGAACCTGACCCATGCCCGTGAGTTGCCCGTTTCAGATCCTGTTCGAGCGTCACTGGTCGATATCGCTCGCAACACACCGGCAACCGGCCTGCCTTCTGATGCTCGATTGACGCTCAGTCGTGCCTGGGTGGATGGGTCACAAGCGAAAGTCTGTGCACTGGCCAGACGCGCTGATGGCGATCTGCTGATTCAGGACGGCCGCGCCCAGATGAAACGGGTGCACATGCGTAAAACGGGCTCGAAATGGGCCGTTGAGCATGCCGAACGCATCGTGATCGGCCCCAGGATGACGATTGACACGGCGTGCCGCCAACCTTCTTCGGAGTCCATCATGGCGCAAGCCATTCAGACGCTGGAGGCGCATCCGCCAACGGCTGGCATCAAGGCCTCACCGACTGTGAGCCCCGCCAATTGCCTGGCATCAACGCCGGTATCCACCGGTAAACCATTGCCAGCGCCTGGCGTAGCCGCCCTGCCCGGCCGAAGTCTGCTGCACACGGTCCCCGATGCCAACTGCCTCATGGGCAAGCACATCGTGGAGGGCGACAAGGTTCTCATCCTGAACCAGGTGCCTGGGTGGACCCAAATCCGCTACACGCATCCACTGACGAGCGTTGTCACAGTCGGGTGGCTTGTAAGCGAGCGCGTGAAGCCCATTGCCCCCCATGACCAAGCCCGTACCGATACCGCCCTGACGCACTGAGCCCCCATGCCGGGCGATGGCGTCATATATGTTGCCAAACGTCATCAGGCGCGTATTTATTCCCTATCGCTGTCTGCCACATTGTTCTAAATTGGCTTCCGGTCGCCGCACAAGCAGCGCCACTCTCTGCAGTCCAGCGCAGCGGTCAACCAAGTCGTCGCCCCCTGCGATCGTTTCACGCCCTCTTTGATGGAGTCATGTGTATGCGAGCAGGATCAAGACAGACCATGACGCGAATAGCGGGTGCCCTCGCCCTGTTCGCGCTCACACCCAGCAGCCACGCGATCGATGTCGATTTTTCAGGGTTCGCCTCCGTGGTGGCAGGACGAACGTTTGGCAACTGCCAATCAGGCAGCATGGCGCCACACTACGACGGCGAATGCACTCACTACATCGCAGACTGGGGACACGCTGGCGTCTACACCGAAGACTGGGATGTGAACCCCGAAAGCCGTGTCGGCCTGCAATGGACAGCCAAGTTCACGCCGACCGTCTCAGGCACCGCCCAGGTCACCGGCCGACTCAGCCGTGCCCAGAAAGCCTCGCTGGAATGGGCATACCTGAGCTACACAGGCG
>NZ_SCTN01000480.1 GCF_004297345.1 Aquabacterium sp.
CAGGGGAACGGCCTCTCGTGCCAGCCGCAGGAAGGAGTGGCAGGAGATGTCCATCGCCTTGGCGAAACCTTCGGGCGAGCTGTTGAGCAGGCCGTTCTGAAGATCAGCCTTGGGTGCAAAGGCAATCGAGTGCACCAGCAGATCCAGCTTGCCCCAGCGCTGGGCGATGGTCTCGAACAGCGCCGAGATCTGATCGGGCTGGGTCACGTCCAGTGGCGCAAAAATGTCTGCGCCAAGCTCCTGCGCCACAGGCTCGACAAAAGAGCGCGCCTTGTCGTTCTGATAGGTGATGGCGATGTTTGCGCCCAGTTCCTTGAAAGCCTTGGCGCAACCGTAAGCGATGGAAGATTCGTTGGCGACGCCGACGATGAGCGCTTTTTTGCCGGCCAGCGCTTGACCGTTGATGAGGGGGGCAGTCATGAACTGCATTCTGCGGCGATGGGAAGTCAGTCGTTTGACTGATCGCAATGCCTGACGTCAGGCACCTCAAAACAAAAAACCCGCCAGGCTTGCGCAGGGCGGGTTTTTGGCGAGCAGGCCTGAGCCTGCCGGACGTGCGCTGAATTACTTCAGCTTCACTTCCTTGTAGGCGACGTGCTTGCGTGCCTTGGGGTCGAACTTCATGAATTCCAGCTTTTCAGGCGTGGTCTTCTTGTTCTTGCTGGTGGTGTAGAAGTGGCCGGTACCCGCAGTGGATTCCAGCTTGATCTTTTCGCGTCCGCCTTTTGCAGCCATGATCGTGTCTCCTGATTACAGTTCGCCGCGGGCACGCAGGTCAACCAGGACCTGATCGATGCCCACTTTGTCGATCAGACGCAGAGCGGCGGTGCTGATGCGCAGACGCACCCAGCGGTTTTCGCTCTCGACCCAGAAACGACGGTACTGCAGGTTAGGCAGGAAGCGACGCTTGGTTTTGTTGTTGGCGTGAGAAACATTGTTTCCCACCATCGGGCCCTTGCCCGTGACTTGACAGACGCGTGCCATGACGCTTCTCCGTTCACATTAAAAGCGCTTGAAAGCGCTGGTGTTGCGGTCTCGGTGCTCAGAGCAGGGCGGTAAGCCCTGGTAAGCGCCCTTCCGGAAGCAGCTATTGGCCTTGGAAAGGCCACCCACTCCGGGACGAATTTCGGCAAAACCGAGATTATAGCCAGATTCTTCGCACTTGGCAAAGTCCCTGGCTGGTTTTGCTTCAGATCGCCACTTATTTGTCCAGGAAGCGCTGGGCATCCAGGGCCGCCATGCAGCCTGTGCCGGCGCTGGTGATGGCCTGGCGGTAGACGTGATCCTGCACGTCGCCCGCAGCAAAAACGCCCGGTACGCTGGTCTGGGTGGCAAAACCTTCGTTGCCGCCCTTGGTGATGATGTAGCCGTCCTTCATCTCCAGTTGGCCCTTGAAAATGTCGGTATTGGGCTGGTGGCCGATGGCGATGAAGCAGCCTTGCAGCTTGATGTCCGTGGTCGAGCCGTCGTTGACGTTCTTGATGCGCACGCCCGTCACGCCGGATTGGTCGCCCAGGACTTCATCCAGGGTGTTGAACAGGTGCAGTTCGATCTTGCCGGCGGCTGCCTTTTCGTGGAGCTTGTCGATCATGATGGGCTCTGCGCGGAACTTGTCGCGGCGATGGATCAGGTGCACCTTGCTGGCGATGTTCGACAGGTACAGCGCTTCTTCGACGGCCGTGTTGCCGCCGCCGACCACGCAGACTTCCTGGTCGCGGTAGAAAAAGCCATCGCAGGTGGCGCAGCCGCTCACGCCGCGGCCCATGAAGGCTTCTTCAGAGGGCAGGCCCAGGTACTTGGCCGAGGCGCCCGTGGCGATGATCAGCGCATCCGTCGTGTAAGTGCCGGCGTCGCCCTTGAGCGTGAAGGGGCGCTTGGACAAGTCCACTTCATTGATGTGGTCGAACACCATATTGGCGTTGAAACGTTCAGCATGTTGCTGAAAGCGTTGCATCAGGTCCGGGCCTTGAACGCCGTGTACGTCAGCGGGCCAGTTGTCCACTTCGGTGGTGGTCATCAGCTGGCCGCCCTGTGCCATGCCGGTCACCAGGGTGGGCTTGAGGTTGGCGCGAGCTGCATAAATGGCGGCCGTGTAGCCGGCGGGGCCCGAGCCCAGGATCAGGACGTTGCTGTGTTGTTCGGCGCTCATGGCGGTCTTTCTTTCGGTGATGTCGTAGGTCGAAGCTTAGCCGGTGCGGAACTGTGCGGTCTTCACGGCGCTCTTTTGCCCTTGGGGCGGGAGTGTCGCTGCATAAAGTGCTCAATATTTCCGAACCACTGCCGAAAATTGTAGAGACAGGTTGTTTGTCACACCACGCACAGGTGAAAAGTCTCACCTGAAATTCAAATTTTCTTGACAGGCGCATCCCGTCTGAACATAGAGGAGCTGCCATGGCCATGTTGTCCAATCTCGATCTGATCCGCCGCGTACCGCTGTTTTCGATGCTGACCCAGGCGCAAGCCGAGTCCATCGCCGAAGGCGTGGTCAAGCGTCGTTATCGCCGAGGCGAATTGATCGTCGAGCGTGGTCGCAAGACCAACTCCCTGTTCATCCTGCTGACGGGCCGTGCCCGCGTGGTGGCGTCTGATGAACGCGGTCGCGAAGTCATCCTGGCCGTGCTGGAAGCCGGCGACTATCTGGGTGAAATGAGCCTGATCGACAACGAGCCCCATTCCGCCACTGTTCGCGCCGAAGTGCAGACCGACGTGCTGGTGCTGGGCCGTGCCGAATTTGCCCGCTGCCTGCCTGAGAACTCCTCGCTGTCCTACGCCATCCTGCGTGGCCTGGTGCAGCGCCTGCGCAATGCCGACCGCCAGATCGAATCCCTGGCCTTGCTGGACGTGTATGGCCGCGTGGCCCGCGCCCTGCTGGACATGGCCGACGAAGATGCTGGCGAGAAGGTCATCCGCGGCAAGGTGTCGCGCCAGGACCTGGCCAAGCACGTGGGCGCCTCGCGCGAGATGGTGTCGCGCGTGATGAAGGACCTGGAAGAGCGTGGCCTGATCGAAACTCAGGATACCGGCAGTGTGGTGCTCAAGGATCGCCTTGCCGCCACGGCCTGAATCTCTGCCTGATTTCCTCCGCAGTTTCTCCATGTAAACGCCTCTCGCGGCTCTCGCGAGGGGCGTTTTTCATGGGCGAAATTCCCCCACAATGCGGGCATGACATTTCCCCTGGGTTCTCTCCGTTCTGAGGGCGCTGCGCCTGGCAAGGGCAGCGATCGTGGTCGGGCCGATGCGGCGCCTGGTGTGCGCGTGAGTGGTCGATTGCACCGTGTGCCTGCTGCGCCGGTGGTCGAGCCGTCCGAGCCGCTCGAAAACACGCTGCGCTTTCAGGCTGGCCTTTTGTTGGGCGGCGTGTTCTGGCTGCTGGCGCTGTTGTCCATGCTCAGCCACAACAGGCTGGATCCCGCTTTCACCACGTCCGGGCAGCACCTGGAGCCCAGCAACTGGGTGGGGCATGCCGGTGCCTACGGCTCGGATCTGGCGCAATTCCTGTTCGGGCAATCGGCCTGGTGGTTCTTGCTGGTGGGGGCCCGCATCCTGTTGGGTGGCCTGGCGCGCTGGTTGCGCCGTGATTCGGCTGTCAGCGTGACAGTGGGCGCCAACCCGGCGCCATTCGATCATGGCCATGAATTTGCGCCCTGGCGCTTGTGGCTGGGTGTGGTCCTGCTGATGTCGGCCAGCTGTGCGCTGGAGTGGACGCGCTTGTATCGCCATGAACTGAGCCTGGCTGGCGAGCATGCAGGCGGCATTCTGGGCCTGAGCTTGGGTCAACTGAGCAGCAAGTGGCTGGGCTTCAACGGCTCGGGCGTGCTGTGGATTGCGCTGCTGGTGGCCGGCTCATCGATGGCCTTGAAGTTCTCCTGGCTGGATCTGGCCGAGCGCATCGGCTCGCTGGTGGACCGCCTGCGCGAGAAGCGTGAAACCAAGCGCGAGGTGGCGCAGGACATTCGCATCGGCGAAAAAGCCGCCATCGAGCGCGAGCGCGTGGTCGAAGAGGTGCGCCATGAATTGCCGGCCGAGCCCATCCCGCTGATCATCGAACAGCCCGTGATCGAGGTGCCCAAGTCCGAGCGTGTGGTCAAGGAAAAGCAGAAGCCCCTGTTTGCCGAGATGGGGGACAACAAGCTGCCCCAGATCGATCTGCTGGACAGCGCCACGGGCCGCATGGAGACCATCACCTCCGAAACGCTGGAGATGACGTCTCGCATGATCGAGAAGAAGCTCAAGGACTTCGGCGTGGATGTGCGGGTGGTGGCAGCGTCGCCAGGCCCTGTGATCACGCGTTACGAGATCGAGCCCGCCACGGGCGTGAAGGGCTCGCAGATCGTTAACCTGGCCAAGGATCTGGCGCGTTCGCTGTCGCTGGTCTCGATCCGTGTGGTGGAGACCATCCCCGGCAAGAACCTGATGGCGCTGGAGTTGCCCAATGCCAAGCGTCAGATGATCCGCCTGACCGAGATCCTGGGCTCGCAGATTTACCACGAGGCCCAGTCCATGCTGACCATCGGCCTGGGCAAGGACATCGTAGGCGCCCCCGTGGTGGCCGACCTGGCCAAGATGCCGCACTGCCTGGTGGCCGGTACCACCGGCTCCGGTAAATCCGTGGGCATCAACGCGACCATCCTGAGCCTGTTGTACAAGGCCGAAGCACGCGATGTGCGCCTGATCCTGATCGACCCGAAGATGCTGGAAATGAGCGTCTACGAAGGCATCCCGCATCTGCTGTGCCCGGTCGTGACCGACATGAAGCTGGCCGGCAATGCGTTGAACTGGGCCGTGGGCGAAATGGAGCGTCGCTACAAGCTCATGTCCAAGATGGGCGTGCGCAACCTGGCCGGCTACAACAAGAAGATGGATGACGCCAAGGCGCGTGGCGAGCTGATCCCCAACCCATTCAGCCTCACGCCGGATGAGCCCGAGCCGCTGGACCGCCTGCCGCATGTCGTCATCGTTATTGACGAGCTGGCCGACCTGATGATGGTCGTGGGCAAGAAGATCGAAGAGCTGATTGCGCGCCTGGCCCAGAAGGCCCGTGCCGCCGGCATCCACCTGATCCTGGCCACGCAGCGCCCCTCGGTGGACGTGATCACCGGCCTGATCAAGGCCAACATCCCGACGCGCATTTCCTTCCAGGTCAGCAGCAAGATCGACAGCCGCACCATCCTGGATCAGATGGGTGCCGAAGCCTTGCTGGGGCAGGGTGACATGCTGTATCTGCCATCGGGTACTGGCCTGCCAGTGCGTGTGCACGGCGCCTTCGTGAGTGACGAAGAGGTGCACCGCGTCGTCGAGTACCTCAAGACCCAGGGTGAGCCCAACTACATCGAGGGCATCCTGGAGGGCGGCAACCTGAGCGACGAAGGCAGCAACCTGGATGGTTCGCCATCAGGTGGCGGCGACGGCGAACAAGATCCGATGTACGACAACGCGGTCTCGATCGTGCTGCAGCACCGCAAGGCCTCGATCTCGCTGGTCCAGCGCCATCTGCGCATCGGCTACAACCGGGCGGCACGTTTGCTGGAGCAAATGGAGAAGTCCGGTCTGGTGTCGTCCATGTCCACGAACGGCAACCGCGAGATCATCACGCCGGCACGCGGTGGGGAAGGGGGCGCCACGGCGGCGCCCTGGGACGCCTGATTCAGGCAGAAAACCAGACAGAACATGAAGATGAATTCGAGCGGGCGCCTTGCTGCGTTGGGCGCGCTGGCAGCAACCTTGTTCAGCGTGACGGGCGTGGTCAACGTGGCTTATGCGGTTGGGGAGGCCAAGGCGGCCGAGGCAGCTGATGCCGTCGCCATGCTGCGCCACTTCGTCAAGGACGTGCAGACCGCGCGCGCCAACTTCACGCAGGTCGTGACCTCGCCGGATGGCAAGAAGACGCGCAAATCTACGGGCACGCTGGAGTTCCAGCGCCCTGACAAGTTCAGGTTTGCTTATGCGGGCCCCACCGAGCAGTTGATCGTGGGCGATGGCAAGAAGGTCTGGCTGTACGACACCGATCTCAATCAGGTGACCGTGCGGCCCATGAGCGCGACCATTGGCGCTTCGCCTGCTGCCTTGCTGGCAGGTGGGTCGCTGGACAAGGACTTCACCCTGAAGGCTGTCGCTGTGACTGCTGGCTCGTCGAGTGCGGCGGCCGCGACCTCGACGCCTTCACAGGCAACGTCATCTCTCGAATGGGTGGAGGCCTTGCCGCGCCACAAAGACGGGCAGTTCCAGTCCGTGCGCGTTGGTTTCACCAAAAATGGCCCACAAAAAGGGCAATTGGCTGCCCTGGAGATCCTGGACAGCTTTGGCCAACGCTCACGCCTGGACTTTGCGCAATTCGAGTCCAAGGTAGTCTTCCCGACCACCCGGTTTCAGTTCACACCGCCCGCAGGGGCCGATGTGTTGAATCAACCTTGATGACAGGCGCGCCACATGGCGCAGCCGCAAGCAGGTTGACCCATTTGTATGGGTGTCAGATGCCGCTGTGAATCAGCGTGCATGCCAACGGTTTCTTCCCGGCATTCATTGAAGTTCAGGCCCATACGCTGCGGGCCTGAACATCTCTTTCAGTGCATCACGTCAGAAGTCTTCTGACGTTAGTAGCTGTGATCAGCCTTCGCGCTTGCCGAAGCCAGGGCGCTTGCCACCAAAGCCAGGCTTGGGGCCCGACTTGAAGCCAGGCTTTGCGCCGAAAGGCTTGCCGCCGAAGCCAGGCTTGTCGCCAAACGACTTGCCACCCGACTTGTCACCGAAGGACTTGCCAG
This sequence comes from Aquabacterium sp., assembly GCF_004297345.1. Taxonomy (GTDB): domain Bacteria; phylum Pseudomonadota; class Gammaproteobacteria; order Burkholderiales; family Burkholderiaceae_C; genus Aquabacterium. The sequence continues at coordinate 6,759 of NZ_SCTN01000480.1, forward strand.
CGGGCTTGCCGAACGGACGATCACCTTGAGGGCGATCACCGAACGCGGGGCGGTCACCAAACGGACGGTCGCCACGAGGACGGTCGCCGAAAGCAGGGCGATCGCCACCGAACGATGGACGGTCGCCGCGAGGGCGGTCACCGAAGGAGGGACGGTCGCCGCCGAAAGGCTTGCGGTCGTTGAAGCCACCCTTGTTGAAGCCGCCACGGTCGCCGCCACCGAACCCACCGCGATCACCACGATCGCCGCCAAAGCCGCCGCGGTCACCACCACGGTCATCGCTGTTGAAGCGAGGGCCACGGTCGCCGCCGAAGCCGCCTTCACGCTTGCCAGCGAATGCCGGGCGATCGCCACCGAAACCACCTTCGCGCTTGCCGCCAAAGGAAGGGCGGTCGCCGCCGAAGCCGCCGCGATCACCGCCACGGTCGTTGAAACCGCCACGATCACCGAAGGCG
>NZ_SCTN01000481.1 GCF_004297345.1 Aquabacterium sp.
GCTCAGGAACTGCCGGTGCGGCCTTCACGCTGATGGTCGACACGATGGTGCCGAAGTCGGTCACGGTCTTCAGCGAGGTGATGCCGTTGGCCGTCAGCCCCATGGACGTGGCGAACAGGTCAAACGCAGCCTGGTTGATGGTCAGGCCGGAGCGTGTATTGGTGATCGACACCACGCCGCCGCCAGCGGGCACGAGCGACAGGTCAAGTGTCGTGGGGCCTGTGATGGTGGTGATGTCCCACAGCCAGACGTTGTTGTGGGTGCCCACGCCATTGCCGCCGATCAGATCGGCGTAGACCTTCTTGGCCAGCAGATCGACGCTCAAGTTGACGATTTTCAGCGAACCGCCCGTGGTGGCGATATTGGCGCTGGTGGCGCTTTGCAGTGAGCCACCGACAGTGCCCGCACCTGTGACAGCCAGGCCAGTGCCGACGACGTCCGCAGTCAGCGAGGTGACGGGCGCCGCCGCTGAGGCCGTCGAGATCGACACGACCTTGGTGGCCGCGTTGGTCTTGTAGGTCACGGCGGTTGTGGCGGGGTCTACGCCGGCGATTTGCACCTTGCCCGCATTCAAGGCGCCGATCAGCGCGCTGGAGAAGGTCAGCGTGTCCGTGCCACTCAGCTCCGACAGGGTATAGCCAGCGGCCACCGCGGTGCCGTTAGCGGGCAGCGTGATGCTGGTGGCGTGGGTTGATCCGGCAGCAACGAAGGCAGCTGCGACCATCAGGGGTTTCATTGCAAATTTCATACAAATTACTGCTTCTTCAGACAATGATGTCTATTTGGTTGAATCTGCTCGGGGCCGACGGTGAGTTCGATCGCCACTGTCCCAGGCACCCCCTGCGGGCAGAGCCCTCGGGTAGGCTTATTCTGGGTAGGTGCTCTTGACCTGATCAGTCAATGGTGTGCTGGAGGCGCCATGTTGAGCCACCCGAGGTGGGTGTACAGGCTGTCGCAGGTTGACCTGAGCGGCACGAGATTGGCGTTTCGGGCATGGCTGGCGCTGCTGAAATACACGGTTATTTCTTTTGCCAGATCAAATTCCCAGGAGCACCGATGGCCCGTGAACAATTGATTGCCGGCGTGCCTGTCATCGTCGAGGGCGATGGCCCTGACACCATCCTCATGCTGCATGGCTGGCCTGACACCCATCGCCTGTGGGATAGACAGCTTGCCTTCTTTCGCGGGCGCCACCGTTGCGTCACCATGACCCTGCCAGGTTTCGACAAGGTGGGCCTTGAGGGTGGCTATTCGCTGGACCATGTCGTGGCCGTGATTGCCAAGGTGGTGGACAGCGTCAGCCCGAACCAGAAGGTCACGCTGATGCTGCACGACTGGGGTTGTGCCTTTGGCTACCAGTTTGCGATGCTGCATCCCGAGCGTGTGGCGCGTATCGTGGCCATTGATGTAGGTGATGCCAACTCACCGGCTTTCGAGCAGTCTTTGTCTGTGGTGGCCAAAGGCATGGTCTTCACTTATCAGATCACGCTGGCATTGGCTTGGTACATCGGGGGCGCGATTGGCAACGGCGTGACGCGCGGCATGGCCAAAGCCTTGCAGGCCAAGGCTGATCCACGCCATGTGCACGCAGGCATGAACTACCCCTATGCGATGCGCTGGATGAAAGCATTTGGTGGTTTCGATGCCATGCGCCAGATCGAGCCCGAGTGCCCGTTCTTCTACGCCTATGGGCGCAAGAAGCCTTTCATGTTCCATTCCCGTTCGTGGTTGACGTGGCTGTCCAGTCGCCCGGGCAACGAGGTGCGCGCCTTCAACAGTGGGCACTGGGTGATGGTCGATTGCGCCGATGAGTTCAATAGCGCTGTGGCGACGTGGTTGTCTGCGACTTCAAGCAAAGAGGTGATGTATGGCTGATGGATGCCGAGGGTGTGCAGCATGAGCCCGCAACAGCACATCAAGCTGGTGGCCGGCCTGCTGGCCGTATCCATCGCCATCGAGGTCAACCTGCTGGCGGGCATCGAGCATGTGAGTGACGCGGTCTATCACGGGCTGCATATCGCCTTCATGGCGGCGGTGGTGCTGTCGCAGTTCGCTTTGTACTTGTCGAGCCGAGGTGCATCACCACATGCGGGTTATGCCGGCTGGATGGCACTGGGCATGGCGTCTACGGCGGTGGGCGATTACGTCAATGGCGCGATGAGCGGGGTGGAGCCCGTGTCGCTCAAACTCACCTGGGCCATGCTGCTGTTTGGCGTGGGCTACGTGATCTATGTGTTGATGCTGTGGCGGCATGACCGTGAGTCGGTAGCTGCAGGGCAGGGCGCGCGAGGCCTGTGGCGCTATGGCCTGGCCCTGCCTTTGCTGGCGGGCAACTTGCTGGCCTGGCTTCAGCATGTACAGCCCGGTGTGCAGGCTCACCCGCTGCTGCGCGACGGCTCCTTCGCGTTCAACCTGACGATCTATGTGGCGATGCCCGTGCTGGCCATGCGCTACTTCATCAACAGTGGTTGGGCGATAGGTGGTCTGGTGGTGCTGATCGGCGGGATCCTGATTCCTTACTCGGATCTGATCCTGTTTGGCTCGTGGCTACGCAGCGGTGTGGATCCGGCGGTGCCGAGCTTTCAGCTGTATGCCTACAACTGGATCGTGTACTTCGGTGGCCAGGCCTTGATGGCGATGTTCCCGGCGCTGGTGATGCAGCCTGAGGGCCGGGCCAAGGCGCCATAAGCAAACAGGCGCAGCCTTGCGGTCTGCGCCTGTTGTGCGTGGTTTTTTGTTGCGGCTTCTTGTGCCTTGGGTGAGGCGGCTTCACGCCACCTCCCGCATCAGCCCGCCAGCTTCTTCTTGAGCAAGTCGTTGACAGTGGCCGGGTTGGCCTTGCCCTTGGTGGCCTTCATGGCCTGACCCACGAGGGCGTTGAAGGCCTTCTCCTTGCCGGCGCGGAACTCTTCGACCGACTTGGCGTTGGCGGCCAGGATGTCGTCGAGGATCTTTTCCAGCTCGCCGGTGTCGCTCATCTGCTTGAGGCCCTTGGCTTCAATGACCGCATCCACGCGAGCGATGTCGGAAACGGCATCGGCGGCCTCACCACTCCACAGTGCATCGAACACCTGCTTGGCGCCGTTGTTCGAGATGGTGCCGTCCGAGATGCGCGAGATCATCGCGGCCAGCAAGGTGGCGCTGATCGGCGATTGCTCGATGGTTTGCTCGGCTGCATTCAGGCGGCGCGAGACTTCGCCCATCAGCCAGTTCGACACCAGCTTGGCCTGGCCGCAAGCCTTGGCTGCCGCCTCAAAGAAGGCGCCGAAGGCCTTGGACTGCGTCATCAGCGAGGCGTCATAAGCCGGCAGGCCATAGTCGCGCTCGAAGCGCGCAGCCATCACGCGAGGCAGCTCCGGCATCGTGGCGCGCACACGCTCCACCCACTCCGGCGAGATCACCAGCGGAGGCAGATCGGGGTCGGGGAAGTAGCGGTAGTCGTGCGCATCTTCCTTGGTGCGCATCGCGCGTGTCTCGCCCGTGTCGGGGTTGAACAGCACGGTGGCTTGCTGGATGGCTCGGCCGTCTTCGATCTCGTCAATCTGCCAGTTGATCTCGTAATCAGCCGCCTGCACGATGTGCTTGAAGCTGTTGAGGTTCTTGATCTCGCGGCGGGTGCCCAAAGGCGCACCGGGGCGGCGCACCGAGATGTTCACGTCGCAGCGGAAGGAGCCTTCCTGCATGTTGCCGTCACAGATGCCCAGCCACACCACCAGCGTGTGCAGGGCGCGTGCGTATTCGGCCGCTTCGGTGCTGGTGCGGATGTCGGGCTCGGTCACGATCTCGATCAGCGGCGTGCCGGCGCGGTTCAGGTCGATGCCGGAAGACTTCTCGCCGTTGAAACCGATGAAGTCATCGTGCAGCGACTTGCCGGCGTCTTCTTCCAGGTGGGCGCGCACCAGGCGCACGGTGTGCTCCTTGTCGCCCACGAAGAAGCTGACCGTGCCGCCTTGCACCACGGGGATCTCGTACTGGCTGATCTGGTAGCCCTTGGGCAGGTCAGGGTAGAAGTAGTTCTTGCGCGCGAAGATCGAGCGCGGCGCGATGTGCGAACCCACCGACAGGCCGAAGGCAATGGCGCGTTCGACCGCGCCCTTGTTCATCACGGGCAGGGTGCCGGGCAGGGCCAGGTCCACCGGGCAGGATTGGGTATTGGGCTCGGCGCCAAATTGCGTCGAGGCGCCAGAAAAAATCTTGGATTGCGTTGACAGCTGGACGTGGGTTTCCAGGCCAATGACGACTTCGTAGCCGCGGATCAACAGAGAGCTCATGGGCGTCAGGCGGGGTGTCGCGTAGGTTGATTGTTCAAGGGCCGGTAGCTGGTGGCGAAGTCTTGTCGCCAGCGTGCTACCAAGGCCCGGTTGTCGTGTTGCCAGGGGTGAAAGTTGGGCTTGAGGAAGGCAAACCAGTGCGGCATGGTGTGCCACAGGATGCCGTCACGGCCCAACCAGAAGCGCAGTGCGCTGCCCCAGGTCTTGCGTTTGAGGAACTGGCCATCCTTGCTCAGCATCAGCGCGCTTTGCACGAAGGCGTAGTACATGAATTCCAGCGAGATCAGCAGGTACATGGCCACGCGGCGCACATAGCCGCCACCCACTGCATGGTAGGTGTCCAGCGCCACGGCCTTGTGTTCGGACTCTTCAGCCGCGTGCCACATCCAGATCTGGCGCATGGTGGGCTCCATGCCTTCGGTCCAGCTCGGGTAGCGCAGCAGGCCATCGCCAAGGATGGCCGTGAAGTGCTCGTAAGCCACCGTGATCGACAGCTTGGTGCGTGGGTCGAAGAAGGCCGTGTGCTTGATCACGCGGGCCAGCGCGCGCTCGACCCAGGGGCTGTAGCCCTTGGACACAAGGTAGTCGTTGTACTGCTGATGCAGGTGGCGGTGCGTGGCCTCCTGGCCGATGAAGAGCTTGATCTCTTCAGCCAGCTCGGTCTTGCCTTGCGCGGCCACATTTTTGGCGAAGTGGCGCACGCTGTCGATGAAGAACTGCTCGCCCACCGGGAACATGAACGACAGGCCGTTCAGCAACTGCGAACGGTAGGCGTCGTTGTTGTTCCAGTAGATCGGAAAGCCTTGACTGATGTCCACATCGAGGTGGCGCACGGTCATGCCGTCCGAGTGTGTGGGCGAAGCAGGGGTGCTCATGACAGGCTCGCAGGCCGGCGCTGGTGCCAGTCGGTGGCTTGCTGGAAGGCGTGTGCCGTGTGCAGCAGGCCAGCCTCTTGCCAGTAGTTGCCGATCAGCTGCAAGCCAACTGGCAAGCCGTGTTCACCGAAGCCGCAAGGCACGCTCATGCCCGGCAGGCCAGCCAGCGAAGCAGGCAGCGTGAAGATGTCGGCCAGGTATTCCTGCACCGGATCCGTCTGCGAGCCGATGGCCCGAGCAATGGTGGGCGACACCGGGCCGGCGATCACGTCGCAGACCTGGAAGGCGGCCTGGAAGTCATCGGCGATCATGCGGCGCAGCTTCTGGGCCTGCAGGTAGTAGGCGTCGTAATAGCCGTGCGACAGCACATAGGTGCCGATCATGATGCGGCGCTTGACCTCGGTGCCGAAACCTTCGGCCCGGGATTTTTCGTACATGTCCAGCAGGTCTTTGTACTCGAGCGCGCGGTGGCCGTAGCGCACGCCGTCGAAGCGTGACAGGTTGGACGAGGCTTCGGCCGGCGCCAGGACATAATAGGCCGGCACCGACAGGCCGGAATTGGGCAGGCTGATGTCAACCGTGACGGCGCCCAGCTTGCGATACCCGGCAATTGCGCTTTCCACTGCGCTGGCCACTTCGGCGGATAATCCCTCGCCGAAGAACTCGCTGGGCAGGCCGATGCGCAAGCCGGAAAGCGGCCGTTCCAGATCGCGCGTGTAGTCCTCGGCCTCCCGTTCCAGGCTGGTGGAGTCGCGCGGATCGAAACCCGCCATGACGTTCATCAGCAGGGCGCAGTCCTCGGCAGATCTGGCCATGGGGCCGGCCTGGTCGAGCGAGGAGGCGAAGGCGATCATGCCATAGCGGGAACACACGCCATAGGTGGGCTTGAGGCCCGAGATGCCGCACAGGGACGCCGGCTGGCGGATGGAACCGCCGGTATCGGTGCCGGTGGCGGCGGGGGCGAGGCGGGCAGCTATGGCCGCTGCTGAGCCGCCAGAAGAACCTCCCGGCACGGCGTTCTCGTCCCAGGGGTTCTTGACGGGACCGAAAAAGCTGGTTTCACTGGACGAGCCCATGGCGAATTCGTCCATGTTTGTCTTGCCCAGGCTGACCATGCCGGCCTGCTTGAATTTGGCAATGACGGTGGCGTCATAGGGCGCGACAAAGTTGGCCAACATATTCGAACCGCAGGTGGTGAGCCAACCCTCGGTGCAGAATATATCCTTGTGCGCGATGGGCACGCCGGTCAGTGGCCCGGGCGTGCCGGTGGCGCGTTGCAGGTCAGCCTGACGGGCTTGCTCCAGGG
>NZ_SCTN01000482.1 GCF_004297345.1 Aquabacterium sp.
ACCAGGGCCCGATCTTGGGCAGGCCGCTCAACCAGTACAGGCCCAGCAAACCGGCAGCCACCAGCGCACCCAGCAAAGCCATCGCCAACAAGGCCACCAGCACCCGATGACCGATACCCAGCGCATCTTCGATTGCTTGCCCGACGTCCCGGCTGGGACGCCCCAAAGCGCGGTCCATGGAGAGCAAGCCCGCTGCGGTCGAGCCATAAAAAGCGATGAACAAGGCTGCGGCGCCCTGCCCGATCGCCCAGTTCATCTCACCGCGCCCAAAAGAAGACTGTGCCGACGCCAGCGCTAGCCCGGCACCCGAAAAGGCGGCCAACAGCACATACATGGCCCGGCCATCGCGCACCGCCTCAATGCTGGAGAGCACCCTCACCAGCGCCTGCCACCAGTCAAATCGAGGCCGTGACGCCAGCTGCGGCACATCGGACAAAGGGAGATCAAAAGGGGCAGCCATGGTGGATAGGTATCGACACAAGGGTGTCATGTTGCGCGCAATGTCCGCTGATCATAGGGGCTAGCCCCTAGAGAAAATTGAGGAAAGAGTGCAACACCGCATGCGAATGGTTGACAGGGTTAGATAAATAAGGGTTGAAATAGCTGGATGAATGTGGCTGCATCACCCATAATGTTTTGGTCTGTGTCTGGAAGCGGCACCGTCGTTGGAATGGGTCCTGATGGGTTGAAGCTCCACATGGTTACTTTGATTTGAAAGGGGCTCTCTCGTGGGCAACAAACTTTACGTGGGCAATCTCGCCTACAGCGTGCGCGATCAGGATCTGCTGGATGCTTTCTCGCAATATGGAGCCGTGAGCTCCGCCAAGGTCATGATGGACCGCGAAACTGGCCGCTCCAAGGGTTTCGGTTTCGTTGAAATGAGCAACGACGGCGAAGCGCAAGCAGCTATCAATGGCCTCAATGGTCAACCTGTCGCCGGTCGCGCTGTGGTCGTGAACGAAGCTCGCCCACGTGAAGAGCGTCCTGCTGGCTTCCGTAGCCCCTACGGTGGTGGCAACGGTGGCGGCGGCAACGGTGGCGGCGGCTTCGGCGGCGGTCGTCGTGAAGGCGGCGGCGGTGGCTACGGTGGTGGCGGCGGCGGTGGCCGTCGCGAAGGTGGCGGCGGTGGCTACGGCGGCGGTGGCCGTCGTGAAGGCGGTGGCGGCTACGGCGGTGGCCGTGGTGGCGACGGCGGCGGCTACGGCGGCGGCTACTGATCTGGACACGCAGGCCTGAACCCCTCGGGCCTGACAAATCCAAAAGTACCAAGGAAGGCGATGCCACACGGCGTCGCCTTTTTTCATGGGCGATGCCTGCGCGTGCTCGTGGACACATGTCGATACCCCGCACAAGTCTGGTGCGGGCACAATGTCGGGCTTGACGTGCACCCTTGTGCACTACCTAGCAGGATCTTTCAGATGTCGTCTTACTCATCCCTGCGCCGAGCCCTGTGCCTGCTCGGCTTGGCCACCATCTCCAGCCATAGCGCATGGGCCGGCTCCACCAATGTTGGCGTGAGCGTCAGCGTGGCACAGCCTGGCTTTTATGGCCGCGTTGACATCGGTGATCAGCAGCCCACCCTGATCTACCCACAGCCCATCGTCATCCAGCAAGCCCCGATCGCCGTGCATCAGCGCCCGATCTACATGCGCGTGCCACCTGGCCACTCTCGAGACTGGGCGCGCTACTGCGGCCAGTACCGCGCATGCGGCCAGCCGGTGTACTTCGTGCGAGACGAGGGCTATCGTGACCGCGGCGAGCGCCGTGATTGGGATCGCCACGATCATGATCGTCGCTACGACCGCGATGACCGCTACGACAGGGATGATCGTGACGACGACCGAGGTCACGGCAGAGGACGTGGCCACGGTCACGGGCGCGACCACGACTGAGCGTCAGGCCGCAAGCCTCACTGACGGCGCTGCTTCTTGCGGTGCTGCTGCGATCCCGCAATGGCATCGAACAGCCAGCGCGGCATCCACCGCAGCAGCCCCGTGACCACGCCCATCTGCCAGGGGATGACGCGCCAGCGCACCCCTTGCCCAATCGCTTTGAAGGCCTGATCCGCAAAGGTATCGGCCTTCATCAGGAAGGGCATCGGGTACTGATTGGGCTTTGTCAAAGGCGTGTCGATGTAACCGGGGGCCAGGGTCACCACACGTACGCCATGTGCGCGCAGCTCGCCGCGCAAGGTTTCGCACATCTGCACCACGGCGGCTTTGGCGGCGCAATAGCCCGCATGACCAGGCATGCCACGAATCGCCGCCACACTGGCCACGCCCACCAAGGTGCCGTGCCCACGCAGTTTCATCGAGGCGATGAAAGGCTGGAAGGTGGCGGCCAGGCCGATGACATTGGTGTCCATCAGGTCACGCAGCACCGGCAGGTCTTCGGCCAGGCTGAGGTCCACGCCAATGCTGATGCCGGCATTGGCCACCACCACATCCGGCAAGCCTTGCGTAGCCACGCAGGCCTGCGCCGCTGATGCAATGGCGGCTTCATCACGCACATCGGCTTCGTACACGGCCCATTGGCCCGCAGGCCAGCCTTGTGACGAGGCCCACTGCTGCATGTCGGCCACACGCCGCGCCACCAGGGCCACGCGCCAACCTTCCCGCAGATAGCGCGCAGCCAAAGCCTGGCCGATGCCGCTGGAGGCGCCTGTGATGAAGACCAGTCGGGAAGAGGCGTCAAGCGTCATGGCGCGTCGTAGTGGCCATGCACACGGCCACCCAGATCGGTGATGCCGGTGTGATCGTCGTAGTGCAGTGTTTGCGCACGCACCTCGCTGCCTTGCTGCTGCAGGAGCACAGGCTGGCTGGATGACACCACGCGCGTGCGGGTATCGATGCGCAAGACTTCGCCCACAAAGTGCACCGGCTGATTGCGCTGGCCCACACCTTGATCGGCAGCCGGCAAGGCCGTGACCCGTGCGCCACCACTGAGCGTAACCAGCTCGGCCTTGTGATCGGCTTCGCCCATTTGCGATGAAGCCTTCAAGCCCATGCCCTTGTCATCACGGGCGGACAAGACCAGTTGGTCGATCTGCAAGCGATCCGTATCCGGGTAGTGGCGCATCTGCGCGCCATCCAGCACAGCCTCGATGCGGCCTTGCGCGTTGAAGCGCGCCACGCGGGCCTTGTCCAGCTCAAAATCGGGCGATGACGATGCCAGCGCGGGCCGCGCATCACCACCGTCTTTGGGAGAGGACTGCACCAGCCACCAGGTGAACCCGGCCAGGCCGGCCACGGCCAGCAAAGGCACCGTGGCCTGTGCGCGCTCCAGCCACAGCCACCAGCGCTGGTTCATGTGCGGGCTCCGTCGGAGGTGGTGTCCAGGGTTTCCAGGTGGCCGTGCAACAGCCCCTCGTACTTGCCCGTGGCCCACAGCAGCAAATCGCAACATTCGCGCGCCGCGCCTTCGCCCCCGCGCAAGGCACTGACATGGTGGGCGATGGCCTTGACCTCGGCGTGCGCATTGGCAGGGGCCACGGCCAGGCCGGCACGAACCAGCAAGGGCAGATCGGGCCAGTCGTCGCCCATCACGGCGATCTGGTCCCAGCGCAAGCCCAGGGCCGTGCGGATCGGTTCGGCAGCGGCGAGCTTGTCGTGCGCACCGAACACCGCGTTCGTCACGCCCAGGTCCTTCAAGCGACGACGCACTGCGGGCGAATCACGCCCGGTGATCACGATGGGCGTGATGCCACCTTGGGCCAGCAATTTGAGGCCATGGCCGTCCAGCGCGTGGAAGGCCTTGAGTGTTTCGCCAGCCTCGCTGATGTAGAGCGTGCCATCGGTCAGCACGCCATCCACGTCGAAAATGGCGGCGCGGATGCTCATGGCGTGATGGCGCAAGGCCACCGAGAAGTTCACGGTTGAGACCAGGGCTCGCATCAAATCACCTTCGCACGCATCAGATCATTGGTATTGACTGCGCCCACGAGCACGCCTTGCGCATCCACCACCAGCAAGGTCGTGATGCGATGGGCCTCCATCAGCGAAACCGCTTCGGCCGCCAGCACATCGTCACGAATGGTGCGGGGCGACGGCGTCATCAGCTCGCCGGCCGTCATGGCACGCAGGTCCACACCGGCTTCAATCTTGCGGCGCAGGTCACCGTCGGTGAACACGCCCAGGATGCGGCCGGCGGCGTCCACCACGGCGGTGGAGCCCAAGCCTTTGGCGCTCATCTCGCGCATGACATCGCCGAAGCTGGATTCAGACTGAACACGTGGCACGGCCTCACCGGCACGCATCACGTCATGCAGATGCGTCAGCAACTTGCGGCCCAGCGAACCACCTGGATGCGAGCGGGCAAAGTCTTCGGCCTTGAAGCCGCGCAACTCCAGCAGCACCACGGCCAGGGCATCGCCCAGAGCCATCTGAGCGGTCGTGGACGCGGTGGGCGCCAGATTGAGCGGGCAGGCCTCCTGGGCCACGGCGCAGTCCAGCACGATGTCGGCGTGGCGCGCCAGGGAAGAGCCAGGGCGACCGGTCATCGCCAGCAGGCGCACACCCAGCCGCTTGATGACCGGCAGCAAGGCGGTGAGCTCTTCGCTTTCGCCTGAGTTGGAAATCGCCAGCACCACGTCGCCTGGCTGGACCATGCCCAGATCCCCGTGGTGCGCCTCGGCCGGGTGCACGAACATGGCCGGGGTGCCGGTCGAGGCCAGCGTGGCCGTGATCTTGCGGCCCACATGCCCGCTCTTGCCCATGCCCATCACGACCACACGCCCCTGGCAGCCCAGCATGGCATCCACCGCCTGCGTGAAGGCCGCACCGGCCTCGCCTTGCAAGCGCTCGCGCAGATCAAGCAAGGCACGCGCCTCGATGTCGAAGGCCTGACGGGCCAGGGCCACAACGGCGTCTTGTTGGTGTAATGGGGCTGACATGAAGTGATGAGAAGTCAACGAAGTGCTGCTGATTTGAACACCAGGCAACGACCGCGGTTAGGATCAAGAGATTCTAGGGACTCTATGGCCACCACGCTCGATCTGACACTGCTGTATCTGTTTGCCGCCGTGATTGGCGTGGTCTTGTGCCGCTTGATGAAACTGCCGCCCATGCTGGGCTACCTGGCTGTTGGCGTGGTGATTGGGCCCAATGCGCTGGCCCTGGCCAAGGACTCGGCGGGCGTGCAGTATCTGGCCGAATTCGGCGTGGTCTTCCTGATGTTCGTGATCGGGCTGGAATTCAACCTGCCCAAGCTCAAGAGCATGCGCTCGCTGGTGTTCGGGCTGGGCTTCAGCCAGGTGGGCCTGACGATCGTGGCCACGCTGTGCGGCCATCTGGCTTTGAGCACCTTCCTGAGTTACCTGGGTCATCACGGTGGCCTGCTGGGTTGGGGTATCAACTGGCAAAGTGCCGTGGCCCTGGGTGGCGCGCTGGCCATGAGCAGCACGGCCATCGTGGTCAAGATGATGGCCGATCGGCTTGAGCTGGAAAGCGAACACGGGCGCCGCGTGATCGGCATCCTGCTGTTCCAGGACTTGGCCGTGGTGCCGCTGCTGGTGCTGATCCCGGCGCTGGGCGATTCAGCCTCCGAGATGACCCGCACACTGATGCTGGCCGCGATCAAGGCCGCCGCGCTGCTGGGCGTGCTGCTGCTGGGCGGCCAGAAGGTGATGCACTGGTGGCTCAATCTGGTGGCACGGCGCAAGAGCGAAGAGTTGTTCATGCTCAACCTGCTGCTGGTCACGCTGGGCCTGTCATGGTTGACCGAGCACTTCGGCCTGTCGCTGGCGCTGGGTGCTTTTGTAGCCGGCATGCTGATCGCCGAGACCGAATACAAGCACCAGGTGGAGACCGACATCCGCCCCTTCCACGACGTGCTGCTGGGCCTGTTTTTCATCACGATCGGCATGAAACTGGACTGGCACAGCCTGTACGAGCAATGGGCGCTGGTGCTGATGCTGGCCACCGGCCCGCTGCTCTTCAAGCTGGGCCTGATCACCACGCTGGCCAAGCTGTTCGGCGCGCCCACCGGCGTGGCCTTGCGTACCGGCCTGTATCTGGCTCAGGCGGGTGAATTCGGCTTCGTGCTGCTGTCGCTGGCCACGGCCGAGCACCTCATCCCGCGTCAGGTCGAAAGCCCATTGTTGGCCGCCATGGTGCTGTCGATGCTGGGCACGCCGCTGATCATCATGTACAGCAACCGCATCGTGATGCGGGTATCGTCCACGGACTGGTTGATGCAATCGCTGGCCATGACCAAGATCGCGACCAAGGCCATCAACACGGAAAAACACGTGCTGATCTGCGGCTACGGGCGCAGCGGCCAGAACCTGGCCCGCCTGCTGGAAAAGGAAAAGATCCCCTACATGGCACTGGACCTGGATCCCGACCGCGTGCACCAGGCCGCCGCCGCCGGCCATCATGTGGTGTTCGGTGATGCCACGCGGCTGCAAAGTCTGGTGGCGGCAGGGCTGTCACGCGCAGCGGCGGTGGTGGTGACCTACCCCAACACCCCATCGGCCAAGAAGATCCTGCACCTGGTGCACGCTCACGCGTCCAGCGTGCCGGTGGTCGTGCGCACCATCGATGACAGCAGCCTGGACGAACTGCAAGGCGCCGGCGCCACCGTGATCGTGCCAGAAGCCATCGAAGGCTCGCTGATGCTGGCCTCGCAAGCACTGGCGCTGGTGGGCGTGCCCATGCGCCGTGTGATCCGCATGGTGCAGGACCAGCGTGTGGCCCGCTACGGCCTGTTGCGCGGCTACTTCCACGGCGCCGATGACGACAGCGTGGACGAGCTGGAGTTGCAGCGCCTGCTGTCGGTCACGCTCACGGCCGATTCGGCCTGCATCGGGCAGACGCTGGCCGCCAGCCTGGACCAGCGCGACACCCGTGTGGCTGTGGTCTCCGTGCGGCGCGCCGAAGGCCAGGTCGTCAATCCTGAAAAAAACCTGATTCTTCATGTGGGCGACACCCTGGTACTTTCCGGCAGACCTCAAGACCTCTCTCGAGCAGAAAGCCTGTTGCTCAAAGGCTGAAAACCGCACGAATGACCGCATTAGCCCCCTAGGCTGAAGCAGCAAGTCCGTGCAAACTCGGTGCCCACTGGTTGCCGGGCATCCCCTCGGCAGCCGGCCAAACAGGAGACTTCTTGCATGGACGCAGGGCCCGCCGAGCTTCACTCGCCGAGCGATCAGCCAACCGGTTATCTGGCCAGTCTCCAGGCCAATCGCAGCCTTTGGCGCGCAGCCCTTGTATGGACCATCGTGGTCGCCAGTGCAGGCACCTGGCTGGTCCAGCGTGGCATCACCGAGCACCGGCTGGATCAACTCGAAGCGGCGCAACTGCGGCTCGACAGCCTGCATGAAACACTCACCGTCTCGTTTCAGCAATATGCCGCATTGCCCCTGGCCTTGAGCCGCCAGGCCGATCTGCAGCGCTTTTTGCAAGATGTGCATGCCTCCGGCAGCGAAGGCCTGACGGAAACCAACCGCGAGCGCGTGCGCGATGAACTCAGTCGCCAACCCGCCGTGCGCAAAACCAGCCAGATCCTGCTGGACACCACGCATGATTTCGGGCTCGACCACCTCTTCATGGTTGATCGATATGGCACCGTGCTGGCCGATGCCGGCATCGACACCAGCGTCAGCTCGATCGGCGGCAACTTTCGCACGCGCCGCTATTACATCGATGCGCTTGAAAACGGGCACGGCTCGCAGTTCGCCGTGGGCCGCATCAACAAGATCCCCGGCTTCTATTTCTCTGCACGCGTCGATGGGCCGAACGGTGCCTTGGGCGCCATCGTGGTCTCACAAGAATCGGCCTCACTGACCAGGCTCTTCCATGATGCCACGCACCAGCTCTTCGTCACCGATGAACACGGCGTGATGCTGATCGGCAACCAGGTTGACCAACTGCTGGGCCGCACGATGCTGCAAGGCCCCATCGGACTGGACGAAGAGGCCCAGCGCCGCAACTACCAGCGCATCCCGGCTGACCTGGGTTGGCGCCTGGATACCTTGCATGTGGCGACACGCAATGTGGCCCTGGTCGAGCGGCCCGATGGCCGTTTCATGGCCCTGTCGCGCCCCTTGAACTACGGCAACCTCACGGCCTGGGCGCTGGTGCCGATTGCGGGCGAAACGCCCATCATCGCGGGCTGGGGTGCCGTCAGCGCACTCGCCCTGATCACCGGCTACTGGCTGATCACCATGCGGGCGCAGCGCCTGACACGGCAGAACGCCCTGCTGCGCGCCAAACAGAACCTGTCGGACATGGCCCATGCCCTGCCGCTGACCGTGTTCTGCTATCGCCAGCCGGCACGCGGTGGTGGCCACTTCACTTTCATTGGCGAGGGCGCCGAACGCCTGCTGGGCATCCAGCGCGAGATCCTCATGAACGAGCCGCAGCGAGCCTGGCAGCTCATGCATGGCGTGGCCGGCCAAGGAGGCGCCATCCAGCCTCCCACTGGCGCCGTTGAATTCGCGCTGACACACCAGGGCGTGCGCCGCTGGATCCGCTGCGACAGCCAGTGCCTCACTGACAGCGACGGCACCCGCACCTACAACGGCTACTGGGCTGATGTCACCTACCGCAAGGACACCGAAGCCCGCTCGCAAGCCGTGTTCACCCACGCCCCCGTGGCCTTCATCTTCTACAGCCTGGATCAGGGCATCACGCGCTGCAATCCCCGTGCGGTTGAACTCTTTGGTGGCGACAGCGAACAGGCCTTGATGGGCTTGCTGCCCTCCAAGCCACCCTTGTCGCCAGCCGGATTCGTTCAGAAAAACGACTCGCTGGAGATCCTGCAACGCATCTCGCAAACCGGCCAGGCCGAGACGCTGGAATGGCGCCATACCCGACTGGACGGCGAAACTTTCGACGCAGAAGTGGTGCTGATCCCCTTCGAACACGACGGGCGCAAGCAGTTCTGCGGCATCGTGCAGGACATCACCGCGCGCAAGCAAACCGAAGCCGCCTTGCGCAACGCCCAACAAGCCTCCGAAGCGGCCACGCAAGCCAAGAGCCGCTTCCTGGCCAATATGTCGCACGAGATCCGCACGCCCATGAACGCCATCATGGGCATGACCCACCTGGCCCTGATGGACGAGCTGCAGCCCAAGGCGCGCAACTACGTGGACAAGGCTCATCGTGCCGCCAGCAACCTGCTGCAGATCCTCAACGATGTGCTGGATGTCTCCAAGATCGAATCGGGCAAGCTGGAGCTGGAGTACACCGACTTCCAGCTCGAGAGCGTGGTCAACAACATGGCCGATGTGCTGGGCATGCGCGCCGAGGAAAAGAGCCTGGAGCTGCTCTTCACGGCCCCGCCCGACATCCCCACCGCCCTGATCGGCGACCCCATCCGCCTGGGCCAGATCCTCATCAACCTGGGCACCAACGCCATCAAGTTCACGAGCAAGGGCGAGATCGTGATCGGCTGCGAAGTGCAGCGCCTGGATCCTTCCGATGTGGTGCTGCACTTCTGGGTGCGCGACAGCGGCATCGGCATGAACCCCGAACAGATCGAGCGCCTGTTCCAGCCCTTCACGCAAGGCGACAGCTCCACCACACGCCAGTACGGCGGTACCGGCCTGGGCCTGACCATCTCGCGCCAACTGGTGGAGATGATGAACGGGCGCATCTGGGTCAACAGCCAGCCTGGCAAGGGCTCGACCTTCCACTTCACGGCGCGCTTTGGCCTGCAGCAACAGACCGGCAACCAGCGTGCGCTGACCGCCACCGAGCTGCAAGGCAAGCGCCTGCTGCTGGTGGACGACAACGCTACCGCACGCGAGGTGCTGGGCGACATGGCCCGCCGCCTGGGCCTGGATGTCGAAGCGGCGGAAAGTGGCGAGGCCGCGCTGGCCCGCATGCAATCTGCACAAGCCACAGGCCAGCCCCATCAGATCCTGCTGACCGACTGGAAGATGCCCGGCATGGACGGCATCACCTTTGCGCGCCACGCCTTGTCGATACCGCCGGAGCAACGGCCTTGCGTCTTGCTGGTCACGGCCTTTGCGCGCGAAGAAGCGCTCAAGGCGGCCGATGGCGTCGGGCTGGCCGGTGTCATCAACAAGCCCGTCACGCCTTCCACTTTGCTGGAAACGCTCTCACGCGTGCTGGGCAAGAACACCAGCGCCCCCATCGTGTCGGGCAGTACCAGCCGTGTGCTCAAGCAGGCCCAACGGCATCTGGCCGGTGCCCGCGTGCTGCTTGTGGAAGACCAGCCCATGAACCAAGAGCTCGCCTGTGATCTGTTGCAGCGCGCCGGCCTGAGTGTGGTCACAGCTGCCAACGGCCAGGAGTGCCTGGACAGGCTCGCCGCAGAAGGCCCTTTCGATGGCGTGCTGATGGACTGCCAGATGCCCGTGATGGACGGCTACACCGCCACCGAGCGCATCCGCGCACGGCCTGAATGGCACAGCCTGCCCGTGATCGCCATGACCGCCAGCGCCATGGCTGCCGACCGCGAACGCGTCCTGCAGTGCGGCATGAACGACCACATCACCAAACCACTGGACCTCGGCCAGATGTTCACCATCATGGCCCGCTGGATCAGCCCCGCGCAACCCGCCGTGCCACCTCGTACCGATACCAAGCCTGTATCCCCCAACTTGTCCAGCGCAGCGCCTGCTGAAGACGATGACACCCAGCCCACAGGCCACCTCAGCAGCCTGGACACGGCCGACGGCCTGTCACGCTGCATGGGCAATATGGAGCTCTATCTGCGCCTGCTCAAAGGCTTTGCCAAGACCCAGCACGACTTCGCCGCGCAATACGCCGCAGCGGCCAATGAAGATGAAGCCGTGCTGCTGACCCATACCCTCAAAGGCCTGGCCGGCAATATCGGCGCCACCAGGCTGCTTCAAGACGTCACCCAACTGGAAGCCCTCATGCAGAGCAAGAATGTGGATGAAACGCCTGAACAACACGCCCAGGTGCAAGGCCAGCTCGCCAAGACGCTGGACGCCCTGCAAGCCGTGCTGG
The DNA here is from genome assembly GCF_004297345.1 of Aquabacterium sp. GTDB lineage: Bacteria > Pseudomonadota > Gammaproteobacteria > Burkholderiales > Burkholderiaceae_C > Aquabacterium. The sequence continues at coordinate 10,944 of NZ_SCTN01000482.1, forward strand.
CCGATATCGATCGCCTCAACAAGCCACGCGCTGAAGTGGTCGAACAGCAGCAGGCCAGCGTGAACGATGAAGCCCTGCGCCCTTTCTGGATGCGCCTGCGTACCCTGATCGAGGACAACGACGCCCAGGCCCGCGAGCTGCTGCATGACCTGCTGCATGCCCGAGCTGTATTGCGCCAGCATCCTCAGGTGGGTGAACTTCAACGCGCCCTGGAGCGCTACGACTTCGACGTAGCGGGCAAGGCGCTGCAGCGCATCACCGCACAGGCCTGAACCACGCCAAGGTCAGCTGACCAATTCGGCGACAGCGCCGCGCTCGTCTGAATACAGGTCCATCACGCGCAGGATCTCGAACTGCTGCTGGAAGAAGCAATCCAGCAAGGTCGGATCAAAGGCGCCAGCGCGTTCTTCGGCCATCACGGCCAGCGCCTGCGAAGCGCTCATCGCTTCCTTGTAGGGCCGGCGATTCATCAGGGCATCGAACACATCGGCAATGGCCACGATGCGGCCAAACAGCGGGATCTGCTCGCCCTTGAGGCCTTGCGGATAGCCTGCGCCATCCCAACGCTCATGATGCGTCAGCGCGATCGTGCGGGCCGTGGCCAGCAACTCGTTGTCATGGCGCCCGATGATGTCGGCGCCCATCTGGGGATGCTGGCGAATCGCCTTGCGTTCCTCCGGATTGAGCGGGCCCGGCTTGAGCAGGATCTGATCGGGGATGCCGATCTTGCCCACATCGTGCATGGCTGCCGTCTGGAACAGCAGTTGAACAGCCTCGGGGCCCAGACCGGCCTGCTGCGCGATCAGGCGGCAGATGTGGCTCATGCGGATCACATGGTTACCGGTCTCGTTGTCCTTGAACTCGGCGGCGCGGCCCAGGCGGCGAATGATCTGCTGGCGCGTGGCCACCAGTTCGCTGGTGCGCTGCGCCACCATACGCTCCAGTTCGCGCGACTGGTCGTACAAAGCCAGGTGCGTGCGCACACGGGCCTGCACCAGCGGCGGGCTGATGGGCTTGGTGATGTAGTCGACCGCGCCCAGGCTCAGGCCCAGGCTTTCATCTTCGACCGTGCTCATGGCCGTCACGAAGATGATGGGAATGCGGCGGCGATCCGGATTGGCCTTGATGCGGCGGCACACCTCGTGGCCGCTGAGGTCCGGCATCATGATGTCCAGCAGGATCAGATCAGGCGGCTCATCGGAGTACGCGATGGCCAGGGCCTTTTCACCCGAGGTGGCCACCTTGATGCGGTAATCCTGCCCCAAGATCTTGGACAGCAATTCGATGTTCTGAGGGGAATCGTCGGCCACCAGGATGGTTGGTCGGCGCAAACCTGAGCTCACTGACATTGACGAAAAACTCCACTTTGCAATTTTTGTTCTTTTATCTGGCACAGCACCCGACGCGGCCCCACAGACGTGGCGCCCAGCTGTCAGGCTGACGGAATCTGACGGGTCATGTTCGCGCGCATGCGCTGGGCCATGACTGAACCCGCTGCCCTCACCACTTCCACGGCCACCGAGGGCACACGGGCGGCCAATTCTTCAAACCTGGGCAAGCGCAAGGCGTAGATCACGCAAGGCGTCATCGCCTCCACGTTGGCCATGCGGGGACCATCGGCAAACAAGCCAGGTTCGCCACAAATGGAACCCGGCCTCAAGATCGCAATGCGCGATGCACCCGGCGTGGCACCTGTGACAAACACCTGCAAGGAACCTTGACCCAGGAAGTACACGGTACGGTCATGGTCACTTTGCTTGACCAGCAGATCACCGGAACGCAACTCGTGGCGCGTCAAGTACTGACAGAAGGTCCGCCATTGCTGGGGATCCAGACGCGGACGGAAGGCATCTTCCGTGTTGAGCGTCTGAATCGCCTGAATCAGTGCAGTGGAATCCATCGGTGCCTCAAGTTCGCTCGCTCAGTCGGCGCCCTGCAGCGCAAGCTTGTGAATTTAATGCATCAGGGGCTGGCAGTGGGCAGCTTTTGCGGTCAAGCCATGGATTTGTTGCCTGGCCATGACGGCCCGCCCCCTTTGCAGGACAAGCAGTCATACCACGTGTCCCCCCTGACTGGACAGCCAGCCTCACTTGCCGATGCAAAAGCGCGTGAATATTTCACCCAAAAGGTCATCGGCAGAGAAAGCACCCGTGATCGTGCCCAAGGCGTTGTGCCCCAGGCGCAACTCCTCGGCCAGCAAATCCAGGGCGCCATCGCTCAATGCCGCATGGGCCTGGGCCATCTGCAGATGCTCACGCGCCACCCGCAAAGCCTGCACATGGCGCTGGCGGGCGATGAACACACCCTCTTGCGCCGCCTGCCAGCCCGCAATCTCCAGCAAGGTCTGGCGCAAGGCCTGAAGGCCATCGCCCGTGCGCGCCGACAAGGCCAGCAAAGGCCCCTGCGGTCGGGCCTGGGCTTGCAGCACGGCCTGATCCACCGCCACGGCATCGGCTTTGTTGAAAACATGTACGACGGGCACACCTTGCGGCAGGCGTTGGGCAATGTCGGCATCAGCCTGCGCATAAGCCGGCTCGGCCATGCGCGTCAGGTCATGCAGGAAGAGCACGGCATCAGCCTGGCCAATGGCTTCCCAACTGCGGGCCATGCCGATGCGCTCCACTTCGTCCGATGCTTCGTGATCGGCACGCAAACCCGCCGTGTCAATCACATGCAGGGGTACGCCTTCGATCTGGATGGTCTCGCTGACCTTGTCGCGCGTGGTGCCCGCAATCGGCGTGACGATGGCCAGCTCGGCGCCGGCCAGGGCGTTGAGCAGCGAGCTCTTGCCCGCGTTAGGCTGGCCGGCCAGCACCACCTGCAGGCCTTCGCGCAACAAGGCACCTTGGCGAGCCTGGCTCAACACGCCATCGAGCGTCGCAGCCACACGGTCAAGGCGCCCACGGGCATCGGCCTTTTCCAGGAAATCGATTTCCTCTTCCGGGAAGTCCAGCGTCGCTTCAACCAGCATGCGCAGATTGATCAACTGATCCCGCAGGGCTTC
>NZ_SCTN01000483.1 GCF_004297345.1 Aquabacterium sp.
GCGTGGCTTGCCTGTGGGGCCCCGCTCACGGTGGCGCCAACGAAGCTGCCCTGACCATGCTGGAAGAAATCCAGCGCAATGGTGGCGTCGAGAAGATCGGCGACTTCATTGCTCAGGTCAAGGACAAGAACTCTGGCGTCAAGCTGATGGGTTTTGGTCACCGCGTGTACAAGAACTACGACCCGCGTGCCAAGCTGATGCGCGAGACCTGCCACGAAGTTCTGAACGAACTGGGTCTGCAGAACGACCCGCTGTTCAAGCTGGCCATGGCCCTGGAAAAGATCGCTCTGGAAGACGAATACTTCGTGTCGCGCAAGCTGTACCCGAACGTGGACTTCTACTCCGGCATCGTCCAGCGCGCCATCGGCATCCCCGTGTCCTTGTTCACCGCGATCTTCGCGTTGGCACGTACCGTGGGCTGGATCGCTCAGCTGAACGAAATGATTGGCGACCCCGAGTACAAGATCGGCCGTCCCCGTCAGCTGTTCGTCGGTTCCGACAAGCGCGACGTCAAGCCGATCGCTACACGCTGATCTGCGACTCGTCTCGCACGAACAAAACCCCGGCTTGCCGGGGTTTTTTCATGGACGGTCGATTTGACCTGGCCCGGCGTTATGGCTTGGGCGATGCCAGCAGCACGGCTTCCCAGCCCTGGCTCAACTGCACCCACTTGAACTTGAAGTCGTAGGCCACGCCTGTGGCTTCGATGAAGGCGGGGATGGTGAGCACGTCATCCCACTTGTGATACAGGCACAGCGCCAGCTTGGGCTTGAACAGGCGGATGGTGTTGCTGGCGCCGATCAGAGCGGGGATTTCCGATCCTTCGATGTCCATCTTGATCAGATCCACACGGCCCAGATTGCTCATCATCACGTAATCGTCGACGGTGATGGTGGGGATCTGCTCTTCGCCACTGTGCGCCGACTGCGACGACACAGACGTGCCGCCCTGCAGTGGTGCGTTCTTGATGCCCACCGAGTCGCCCGTCTTGCTGCTCAGGGCGAACTTGTTGATGATCACCTTGTCTTCGATGCCGTTGAGTTCGTTGTTGTAGGCGAACAGGTCGATGTTTTCCTGCAGCAACTCGAAGGAGTGAATCTCGCACTGACCCTGCGTCTTGTGGCTGAACAGCACGGCTGTGTCGCCGATGAAGCCGCCCGCATCAATGATGACGTCGCCAGGGCTCACGCGGAAGTCACCGTGTTCGTACTGGTTGTAGTAGACGTCGTGGATGCCAAGCACCCAGTCATATGACGCCAGCTTGAAGTCGTGGCCTTGAGGGGCGAAATCGAGAAGCCCATAGCGCCTGCCGTTGATCTGCACGGGCTCGCGCACCTGGTTCTTCACCACGTCCACAGCCTGCAGGTACTGGTGCATCTCGATGGGGTTGACGATGTCGATCTCGCCCCAGCGTTTGAGAAACCACTGCACAAAGCGGGCGCGATCGGCTTGATCGAGCTTCTCGTACAGGCGCGTCGAGATGGCGTGCGAGTGGTTTTTGTAGTTCTTCAGCAAGAGCCCGAAGGACGCGACCTTATCGTTGGGGATGAGATCCGCCGTGTCAGCGAGGTCCGTCAGAAACTGGTTGCTCATGATGCAGGTCGGGGTGGTTACCCCTGCATCATGCGAGCACAGCTTGGTGCGCAAAGATTCGTATAAAGCCGATAAGTGGGCCTATTTGTCGCCGCGTCTGTTGATGGGCAAGGTCAAGTGGATGCTGGTGCCCTGGCCGTGTGGCGAGGAGATGCAGATTTCGCCGCCAACGGACGCCACGCGTTCACGCATGCCGATCAGGCCTAGCCCGGATTGCGTGGATGTTCGCGTGTTGAACCCCTTGCCGTTGTCCTTGATCTCGATGCAAAGCTGGTCACCCTGTTCGTTGAGCGACAGGTTCACGCTGGCCAGTGTCGCGCCGGCGTGCTTGATGATGTTGGTCAGCGCCTCCTGAACCACGCGGTAGGCCTGCATGGCAAATTCGCCTCGAAGATCTGGCATGCCGGGGGCGGCCGTGAACGAAAACCGGCATGCGGGGTGAACGTTGTCGAGCCCCAGCACCATGTCCTCCAGCGCCATGGACAGGCCAAGGGTGTCGATTACCTCTGGACGCAGGCTTTTGACGATATCGCGTGTGCTGGCGTAGATCAGCTCAATCGTGCGTTGTATCCGGTGCGCATTGCTGGCCATGTCCTCATCGCCGCTGGCTTGTGCCTTCGCAGCCAGCGCAGCGGCCTCCAGCTTGACCGAGATGAGGCTGGCGCCCAGGTGATCGTGGATTTCGACGGCCACGCGCTTTCGGTCTTCCTCAATCAGCGCGTTGCTGTGCGTGATCAAGCGGCGCTTCTCGGCGTCGGCCTGCCGAAGCTGGTCAACGGCCAGGCGCAGTTCGTGGGTGCGCGATCTGACCTTTTGCTCAAGATCATGGCGCGCTGCATCCAATGCCGCGGCCATTTGCAGGATGGTGCGTTGCAACTCACCCAGTTCATCGGGCAGGGTGGTGTCGAGTTGCACGTCGAACTGGCCTTTCCTGATGGCGCGCAGCGCCACCATCACTGAGGCCATGGTCTGGCGCAAACGGCGTGTCAGCCGCAGTCCCAGCATGCAACTGCCAATGGCCGCGCTGCCCACCAGTGCGAAGGCCAGCAGCAGGGCGCCTCGGCGCGCTTCGAATATGGGCGAGGCTGACATGGTGACGCGCACGTAGCCGATGGTGCGCATAGGGTGGGCTGGATGCGCCTGCTGGGAGGTTTCAGCGAGCTGTGTGCCCGATGATGCTGGATCGAGAAGGTCAAGCTCCGGCAACGATTCGATGTGTACGGGGGCTTCGATGGGAGTCTGGTCCGAACTTTGTGCCGCCTGACAACTGGAGGCGACCGTGCGATGTCGGTCGTCATCCAGGTGAATGCAGTTGACGCTGCTGTCGGATGCCACCAACTGCTGCAATGTATTGCGCACGTATGACAAATTGCCGGAAACCAGTCCGTATTGGCTGCTTTGCGCCAAGGCTGTTGCAATGAGCCGTCCACGCTCAGTCACGTCGCGCCTGACGTCGTTGATGGCTGTGGCATACATGGCGACGGCCACCGCAATGAACATCAGGCTGGCCGGTAAGACGGCAATGGTCAACAGCCGAACCGTGATGCCTCGGTTATGCCAGAACTTGAGGCTCATCCAGTTCTCCCGGCAGGGCGTGTACCCATGGCGCGCACTTTGTCCGAGATGGACAGCCCCAAAGAGCGCGCGACGTTGTCGTTGATGGTCACCCGCCAGTAGCGAGGGTGGCGTGCTTCCGGCAAGGCGTTGGCGTTGAGGCTGTCGATCAGTTCGATGAGATCGGCAGCGAGGTCCTCCGGATCGGACCAGGCGCTGGCAAGCGTGCCCGCTGTGACCGTGGCGGCCGAGAACCCGATCACGGGTAAACCGCGCCGATAGGTGGACTCCAGGATCGATCTGAGCGTGTCAGGCGTGTACAACGTGCTGTCGGCCACGGCCAGCAGCACGTGCGTGCCACTTAATGCATTAATGGCACGAACGGGGTCTTGTCCGTTTTCTATGCGTGCCAGTTGTAATTCCAGGCCGGCTTGTATGGCAGCCTGGCGCAGAGGCTTTTCCAGATAGCTTGATGCGTCTGAGAGCAAGGCGCCGACCGTGACTTTGCGCTCGAAGATGGCCGCGATCAGTTGCATCTGAGCTGCTGGTGACGCCTCGGCGAACAGGGCTGTGCAACTGGTGGGATCCCGGCCTGATGCGGCGAGCAATCGCTTGTAGGCCTGACTGGAGGTCAGGGCGGAGATCAGCGGTGCGCGAAAGTCCAACTCCAGCGTGCGGCGTAGCGCGGCGGGGCCCAGTGCCACGACGGGTGATGTGCCGTGGCGCAGATCAAGCGATGCCGGATCCACGTCGAAAAGCGAGCCTGGGTAGTGAGATTTGAGTGCCTGAAGAACCAGCCTTTGCGTACCGGGGTCTGGCGGCGTGACCACACGGATGTCGCGCGATGCCGCCTCGCCCAGGCCCAGTATCGGTAGCCCGCTCAAGCCCAGCAGTGCTCGCAGCATCTGGCGGCGCGCTCTGTTGTGGGGGCTTGAGTTGAGGGGCTGCACGATGCCGTCAGGAGTGAGCAGGCTTTGGTGTCAGAACGCGACGCGCACTTTGCCGTTGAAGTTCAATCGGCTGTTGTAGCTGTGCGAGAAATAGCCGACGCTGCTCAGGTATGTGTTGACGACCGGGGTGTGCAGGTAACCGACCACCAGCATGGCCGTTGCGGGCAGGGGGCCGAACATGAGGTCATGCGACAAGGTCAAATCGCTGCGCTCGTACAGCTTCTCGTTGATGCCGTTACCTGATGAGAAGTAGTGAGAGAACGAGGCCCTCCAGCGGTTGCCAAATGCACGGCTGATGCCGCCGGATCCGCTTTGACGAGACCATTGCGTTTGCTCCACGATATTGGTCGCCTCGTGATTGAGCAGGTAGCTGTAGCCGAGCCAGCCAGACCATTCGGCACCCAGATCCCAGTTGGCTTGAGTTTCAAAGCCATCCAGCTTCACGCTGCCGTTGTTCGATGCGGAGAGATCAAAGTTGGTGTTGGCGTCTGAAATCAGGTTGGTGAGCCGTTCGCTGAAAACGCGCGTATCAACGGTCATGCCCCATTGGCGCAGCGCGATCAGGTGCCCCAGTTCAAATGACGCGATTCTCTCCGGGCGCAAAGCGGGGTTGCCTCGAAAAATCACCAATGGTGCGATGTTGCTGACGCCCATGACGGGCGGTGTCACATCTTCCATATAGGGCGCCATCTTGCCCCGCGCTTCAAGAAGATCCGGGGTTCTCGTTCCCTTGGAGTAGACGGCTCGGACAGATTGGTTGTCGCTGAGGTGATAGTTGACTGCCGCGCGAGGTGAGAAGGTGCCTGGCCCCAATGAGTTGGATTCGCCGTATCCACCCAGGTTGAAGGTCAAGGCTGTACTTGGGCGGTACTCGACGTGGCCGAAGACCCAACGTACCTGATTGTTGACCTTGCCTCCGAAGTAGCCAACACTGTTTGCATCCTGGTAGCGCAGGCCCAGGCCACTGACAAAGCGCAGCGTGTCAGACAACACATAAGTGTCTTGCAACTCGATCTGGCTACGGGTGTCTTGCCCGTTGAGGTTGACGGTGCCGCAGGCGTTCAGTGCCAGAGCGGGCCCAATGCCGCCCAGGGAGGCGATGGCCGCCATCACCTGATTGATTTCGGCCTGGGTAGGGACGTTGATCGCGCTGATCGCATTCAAGTTCCCGCCCGTTATCAATGCAAGTGCGAATTGAGGGTACTTGTTGAGTATGGGGGTGACGCTCGGGTGCAGGGCGACCCTGGGCCAGCAGGAGCGCCAGTCATAGTTGGTGTTGACCCCATCGTGATACGCACGTATCTGCAACTCATGTGTTGCTGACAGTGCTTTTGTCCACTTGGCATTGAACTGCACCTCTTCGTGTGTTTGATCCGGGTAGTCCAATACAAACGGGTCGTAGGTGTAGTTGTACTCGCGTCGAGCGTGGGCAAACGCAGCCTGCAACTCCAGGGATTCATCAGCACTCAGGTCGGTCTGTGCGCGCACATTCAGGCGCCTGACATCTGTGCTGTCATGAGCGCCGCCACGAAGCGTCGCGTTGTCGTAGCCGCTGTTGCGTGCCGTATTGGCCGTTGCGGCGACATGAGTGTCGTTGCTCAGGCGTGTGGCCAGGCGCACCGTGTTCTCGTTGGCATAGTGGCTGCCAACCTCTACCGAGGCCATGAAACGCTCGACATCCTTGGGACGCTTGGTCAGGATGTTGATGATCGCCATGAGCGAGTTGGGGCCGTACGAGGCGGAATCAGGGCCGCGCGTGACCTCGATGCGATCGATGTCCTCCACGGCCACTGGCAGCATGGCCCATTCGACAT
>NZ_SCTN01000484.1 GCF_004297345.1 Aquabacterium sp.
TCCGATCTTGGCAGATGGTTTGTGATTGCCAGCGACGGCAGATATGACACTGGCTTGCTTGCCATGTTGCGGTGATGGATGTCCTTGTGAGCCAGGCGGAAAGCATTCGATCAATATACTGAGAGGCATTGTTTCGCCATATCGCTCTCTGTGGGGGGCTTCTGTCTCGTGTTTCATGTCGCTCATGTTGCCTTCTGATCTTGCTGTCTCTGGGGCCGCTGAAGCCTGTTCGCCAAGCGAGTCAGCCTTGCTGAGGCAGGCCAGGCGCATGGCATTGCTCAGCGAGGCGCCCTGGCTGCATCAGGAGGTCGGGCGACGCCTGGCGGACAAGCTGGCGCCCATCAAGTTGCAACCTCAGGCCTGGATCGACTGGTCTGCATTCCTGGGGGCAAGTGCGGATCACGTGCGTGCAGCCTATCCGCAGGCGCAGCGTTGGGTCGTCGAGCCAACGCCTGAGTTGCGCCAGCGCAGTCAACGTGAGTTGGCGTTGGCCGCTACTCGCAGTTGGAAGACACTGTGGCGCAAGGACGTGCCCCAGGCCTGGTCGGTTGATGATCTGGTGGGGGCGCCCTGGTTGCCTGACGGCGTGCAGATGTTGTGGGCCAATATGTGCTTGCATGCACACCCGGATCTGGCTTCCATGATGCGCCAGTGGCATCGTCAACTGGCGGTGGGTGGTTTTCTGATGTGCTCGGGTCTGGGCCCGGATACGGCGCGGGAGTTGCGCGCGGTCTACCGGACCATGGGATGGGATCTGCCCACGATCGACTTCATCGACATGCACGATCTGGGCGATGAACTGGTCAAGGCTGGTTTTGCCGATCCTGTGATGGACATGGAGCGCCTGACCCTGACTTGGGAGACGCCGCAGGCCATGCTCAAGGAGTTGCGTACCTGGGGGGGCAATGTGGCCTCCGGTCGGCACGCAGGGCTGAAGACGCCTCGGTGGCAGGCGGGCTTGCAGGATCTGTTGATTCAGCGCCTTACTCGTTCGGATGGGCGTCTTGGCCTGACCATCGAGGTGGTCTATGGGCATGCCATCAAGCCCGAGCCCCGCATCAAGCTGGAGCCTGAAACGCGTGTGTCTCTTGATGACATGAGGCGAATGGTTCGCAAGCAGGGCTAGCCCTGATAGGGTTGTGGTGCCGTTGTATCGGTGCTTTTTGATTCTTGTGCGAACTGCGGGTTATTCATAGCACTTCTGCTCGGATTGCGTCTTGAGGTGTCTCAAGTGGCTGGCTAGAATGAATTGAAAATTTTGGATGGTGCAGCGCATCAACCAATGTTCAACCAACTTCCGGGGCAGCCCTCCGGACATTGCCTGTGTGGTCTAGGAACGCTGGCGCGCTTGTCGCCACCTTGTCGCCCGTTAGGTTGATGTCTCCCTCAGCAATGAGGTTCGGGGTGTGTTCTGCCTTGCTTAAGATCCTTCAGTTTGCATGTCCGAGGGCCTTTTCGGCTCTGCGGAGCTGGGCGCTACGGCACCCTCACGATTAACGGGCTGGCAGACGCCCGGTCTGGCGTCTGGTCTCTTGCATGCCTGGCAGTAATGACCGCGTTCAATCCTAGACGAGCCAAGACATGATCAAAGATCCTGGGTACAGAGTGAGTCGGATGTTGTCTGCAGAGGGGCGTTCGCCTCGTGTGGCTTCCGTGGTGCAGGCGACTGCAGTGGCCTTGATGGGCTTGATGGCTCAGGCGAGCTGGGCGGTCAATGACCTGCCGGGTGGGCCTGGCGTCAGGCAACTTGATCTGCCCAACCCCGTCACCAAGATCGCGGCAGAGCAGCAGTCACTGCACTACATGATGCTCTACATCTGCGGTGCCATCTTCGTGCTCGTGTTCGGTGTCATGTTCTATTCGATCTATGCGCACCGCAAATCGAAGGGGCACAAGGCAGCAGATTTTCACGAGTCCACAACCGTGGAAATCGTCTGGACGGTGATCCCCTTTCTGATCGTGATCGGCATGGCCTTGCCAGCCACCAAGGTGGTCGTCGCCCAGAAAGACACCACCAACGCTGACATCACGGTCAAGGTCACGGGATATCAGTGGAAGTGGGGCTACGACTACCTCAAGGGTGAAGGTGAGGGCGTGCAATTCGTCTCCACGCTGGATTCGACGCAGCGTGCTTTGTCAGACGCGGGTACGCCTCAGGGTGACAACTACCTGTTGAAGGTGGACAAGCCACTGGTGGTGCCGGTCGACAAGAAGATCCGCATCATCACCACTGCCAATGACGTGATCCACTCCTTCATGGTGCCGGCGTTCGGTATCAAGCAGGATGCCATTCCCGGCTTTGTGCGAGACACCTGGTTCCGCTCCGAGAAGACTGGTGACTACTACGGTCAGTGCGCCGAGCTCTGCGGTAAGGAGCATGCCTACATGCCTATCCATGTGCGTGTTTTGAGCGCAGAGGATTACACCAAGTGGGTGGCCGAGCAACAGAAGGAAATGGCAGCCAAGGCAGACGACCCTACCAAGGTATGGACGCAGCCTGATTTGCTGGCACGCGGAGAGAAGGTCTACAACGCCAACTGCGCCGCCTGTCACCAGCCCAACGGCAAAGGTGGCGGTGCCATCAAGCCGCTGGATGGCTCACCCAAGGTGCTGAGCGAAGACAAGTCCGTGCAGATTCATGTGGTGCTCAACGGCCAGAACAACATCATGCCTTCGTGGAAGCAGTTGTCTGATACCGAGATCGCAGCCGTGATCACCTATACGAAAAACCACTGGTCCAACAAGACCGGCCAGACGGTGCAGCCGTCGGAAGTGCTGGCAGCGCGCAAGTGATGCGTGCTTGAACCCAACAGGATCAGAAAGGACATCACATGAGCAGCACAGTAATGGACCACGGTCACGGACACGATGATGCGCACGGTCACGATCACGGTCATCCTCACGGTTGGCGCCGCTGGGTCTATGCGACCAACCACAAGGACATCGGTACCTTGTATCTCTTGTTCTCCCTGACCATGCTGATGATCGGGGGCGTGCTGGCACTGGGCATCCGTGCCGAGCTGTTCCAGCCAGGCTTGCAGATCATGAACCCTGAACTGTTCAACCAGTTCACGACCATGCACGGCATCATCATGGTGTTCGGGGCCATCATGCCGGCTTTTGTGGGCATGGCGAACTGGATGATCCCGCTGCAGATCGGGGCTTCCGACATGGCCTTTGCGCGGATGAACAACTTCAGCTTCTGGCTGTTGATCCCCGCTTCGCTGCTGTTGGTGGGTTCTTTCTTCCTGCCTGGCGGTGCACCTGCCGCCGGCTGGACACTGTATGCGCCGCTGACCCTGCAGATGGGCCCCTCGATGGATGCCGGCATCTTCGCCATGCACATCATGGGCGCCAGTTCCATCATGGGCTCAATCAACATCATCGTGACCATCCTCAACATGCGTGCCCCCGGCATGACCTTGATGAAGATGCCGATGTTTGCCTGGACATGGTTGATCACGGCTTACCTGCTGATCGCCGTGATGCCTGTGCTGGCTGGCGCCATCACGATGACGCTGACTGATCGTCACTTCGGTACCAGCTTCTTCAATCCGGCTGGCGGCGGTGATCCGGTGATGTACCAGCACATCTTCTGGTTCTTCGGTCACCCCGAGGTCTACATCATGATCTTGCCGGCCTTCGGCATCATCAGCCAGATCGTGCCTGCCTTTGCCCGCAAGAAGCTGTTCGGCTACACCTCGATGGTTTATGCCACGGCCTCGATTGCCATCCTGAGCTTCATCGTGTGGGCGCACCACATGTTCGCGACCGGCATGCCAGTAACGGGTCAGCTGTTCTTCATGTACGCCACGATGTTGATCTCGGTGCCCACGGGTGTGAAGGTCTTCAACTGGGTGGCCACGATGTGGCGCGGCTCGATGACGTTTGAAAGCCCGATGCTGTGGGCCGTGGGTTTCATCTTTGTGTTCACGATGGGTGGCTTCACCGGGCTGATCTGCTCGGTGGCGCCGATTGATATCCAGATCCAGGACACGTACTACGTGGTGGCTCACTTCCACTATGTGCTGGTGGCCGGTTCGCTGTTTGCGCTGTTTGCCGGTTTCTATTACTGGGCGCCAAAGTGGACGGGCGTGATGGTGCCAGAGTGGAAGGGCAAGCTGCACTTCTGGTGGTCGCTGATTGCGTTCAACGTCACCTTCTTCCCGATGCACTTCCTGGGCTTGGCCGGCATGCCACGTCGCTATGCCGACTACCCGATGCAGTTCGCTGATTTCAATGCCCTGGCATCGGTCGGTGCCTTCTTCTTCGGCTTTGCACAGGTCTTCTTCATCTTCGTGGTGATGATCCCCGCCATGCGTGGCAAGGGCCAGCCGGCGCCAGCCAAGCCTTGGGATGGCGCAGAGGGGCTGGAGTGGGAAGTACCTTCGCCTGCACCGTTCCATACGTATGAGAACCCGCCCAAGCTGGATGAAACCGCTACTCGCGTGATTGGTTGATGGGGCAATGGCAACAGGAGTCTTGTGATGAATGAACAAATGTCGACTCTTCAGCGCCAGCGCAACTTGAAGCTCGCACTCATACTCGCATCGGTGGCCATCACGTTTTTCGTGGGCTTCATCGCGAAGATGGTGTTGCTTTCGCATCATTGAGCCAGAAAGGTTGAACCTCTTGTGATCACGGCAAGCCCCCATCCCGCATCTGAAGCTGGACGCAAGGCGCGCTGGTTGCAGCGAGCCAATCTGGAGATGGTGGGCAAACTGGTGGTGATCGTTGGCCTGATGTTTGGCTTTGGTTATGCCATGGTGCCCATGTACAAGCACATCTGTGCGGCGCTGGGCATCAATGTGTTGTCGCTGACGGAGCAGCAAACGCCGGGGGCGCTGGCTTCTTCGAAGGTCAACACGCAGGTCGATCTGAGCCGCACGGTCACCATCGAGTTCGATGCCAATGCGCGTGGCCCCTGGGATTTCAAGCCCGAGACACGTTCTGTTCGCGTGCACCCGGGTGAGGTCACGACGGTCATGTACGAGTTCCGCAACTTGCAGAACCGGACCATGGCGGCGCAGGCCATTCCGAGTTACGCGCCCAAGCAGGCGACATCGCATTTCAACAAGCTGGAGTGTTTCTGCTTCAGCGAGCACACGCTCAAACCCGGCGAGAGCAAACGCTGGCCGGTGGTATTCGTGATCGATCCCAAATTGCCCAAGGATGTGCAGACGATCACCTTGTCCTACACCTTCTTCGAGGTGGGAGGCAAGGTGCCGATGGCGCCCAAGGGTTCAGTCTGATGAGTTTGGTATGACGGATGAATTACGCGAAGCCGCACAGCGTCAGGGCTCCTTTGCCCAGACGCTCAAGGCGGTGGCGTGGTCGTTCTTTGGTGTGCGCAAGTCCAAGGACTATGCGCAGGACGTGGCCAAGATCAACCCGGTCCATGTGATCGTGGCAGGGGTGCTGGCGGCTGTGATTTTTGTTGTGGGGCTGGTCGTTCTGGTGCGATTCATTGTCGCGAGCGGAGTGGCCCAGTGAATGTTGTTTCTTGAGGAGCACACAGATGTCCACTGCAGTGAACAAGGGGCAGGCCCCTTACTACTTCGTGCCAGGGCCTTCGCGGCACCCGATGATGGCGGCCGTCGGGCTGTTTTTCGTGGTGCTGGGCGCAGGGCAGTGGGTCAACGGGGCCGAATGGGCGCCGTACTCGGTGCTCGGGGGCTTTGTATGGTGGGCCGTGGTGCTCAAGCAGTGGTTTGGTGATGCCATCGCAGAAAGTGAAAGTGGCCTCTACAGTGACCGCATCGATGCCTCGTTCCGTTGGAGCATGGCCTGGTTCATCTTCTCGGAGGTGATGTTCTTCGGCTCCTTCTTCGGAGCCTTGTACTGGGCCCGCTTGCATGTGCTGCCCAACCTGGGTGATATCGAGAACGCGCTTCTGTGGCCTGATTTCAAGGCCATCTGGCCATCTGAAATGGCCGGCGTGACTGGGGCGCCTGCGGGAACGGTCGAACCTTTCAAGACGATGGGCCCGTGGCCAATTCCCACCATCAACACGGCCTTGCTCCTGACCTCAGGCGTGACCTTGACGATTGCCCACCATGCCTTGCGTGAGAACAAGCGTGGCAAGACGATCGGCTTCATGTGGTTGACCGTGTTACTGGGTGCCACCTTCATCGGCCTGCAGGCATTCGAGTACTACGAGGCCTATCACCACCTGAACCTGAAGTTGTCGTCTGGCATCTATGGTTCGACCTTCTTCATGCTGACCGGCTTTCACGGCATGCACGTGTTCGTAGGCATGTTGATGCTGCTGTTCATCACGCTGCGCCTGATGCGCGGGCACTTCACGCCTGACAAGCACTTCGGCTTTGAGGGTGCCGCCTGGTACTGGCACTTCGTGGACGTGGTCTGGCTGGGCTTGTACGTGATCGTTTACTGGACCTGATCCAGGTGGCCGCTTGGCCATAGCGGTGCCCGCTTGAGGCAAGACGAAGCGTCCATATGGAGAACCTGTATGGGCGCTTTCTTGTGTGCCGATGGCGACTTACTTCAAGGGCACACCGGTCGGGTGGATCCATCCCATCTTGTAGCTCAGCAAGATGAACAGGAACAAGGCGATGGACAGCCCCACGCGCCAGGCCAGCGCGTTGACCATGCTGTTGGATTTGGCTTTCCCGTCACGGCCATCTTGCAACATGGCGCGGCCAGCGAAGACCAATGCCATCACAATGGCCAACAATGCAAATGCGAACACGATTTTCATGAACAGGGATTATGGGTGTCGCAGCTGGCATGGGGGGGAGCAATGACCCCAGTTCAGCGTCGCTTGGTGATCTGGCTGGCAGCAGTCTTGTGCTCTGCGTTGACGGCCAGGCTGGG
>NZ_SCTN01000485.1 GCF_004297345.1 Aquabacterium sp.
CCAGAAGTGACCGATCCCGTTGATCACGCCTGCGGCCATGATGGGAATCCACAGCATCTGCACGGCCCACACGGTGATGCCGATGGCACCAAACAGCGCCAGATCGATCAGCAACATGGCAATGGGGCCCCAATTATTGCGGGGGGTGTACAGGTTGCGCTCCAGCCAGTCATCGGGCGTGCCGTGACCATACTTCTTGAGCGTCTCGGCCTTCATGGACTCGTCGCGATACAGCTCACGCCCCTCCAGCAGCACTTTCTTGATGCCGCGGGTAACTGGGCTGTGCGGATCTTCTTCGGTTTCGCACTTGGCGTGGTGCTTGCGGTGCACCGACACCCACTGCTTGGTGACCGTGCTGGTGGTCAGCCACAGCCAGAAGCGGAAGAAATGGGAGGGAATGGCATGCAGCTCCAAGGCACGATGCGCCTGAGCACGATGCAGAAAGATGGTGACAGAAGCAATCGTGATATGCGTCAAAACCAGTGTGTAGGCAACAATTTGCCACCAACTGGCGTCTGTCAGACCTTGGATCGCCCATTGCACGAGGGCATCATGCAGCGACCCGAAAAACTCGGAAGAAAACATCAGGGACCTTTCAACGGGACGCGAGATTGTAGAGGTCCCCGAGAATTTGTCTTTGTCCAGAAACAATAAAGGGTTGCCACGCGGTCAAACGCGTGACAACCCTTGCCTGGAGAGACTTATTCCACGGTCAGAACAACTTTGACCGTGCTATCCACGGCAGACTTTTCGATATAGCCAATGGCATCCACGTTGGAGGCCACATGCTTCTTCACGTCAGCGGCGCTCGGCACTTCCTTGGGAGGCGTGGCCTTACCAGAGAAGGTCAGACGCGCCCAGGTGGCCTTCACCTGCGCAGACGACTTGCCAGCAGCCTTGCTGTAGAACATGTCGCGCGCTGCAGTCGATTCAGGCAGGTCTGCGGGCACCGCAGTCTGACCGGTCGGCAGCGTCGAGGTTTTACCCAGGAAGATGGCGGCGGCTTGTTCTGGCGTCATCGATGCCAGCGAGCTCTTGGGGTTGACGATCACAGCGACCTGCGCGCTGGCTGCTTGAGCCAGGGTCAGAAGTGCAACTGCGGCGGCGGCTTGAAGGGTGTGCTTGATGTTCATGTGATGCTCCCTTCCGCTCAGAACACGAAGTCAACCGAAACGGACAACACGTTGACCGTTCGCTTGGAGTTCAGGAAATTCTGAGCCGTGGTGGTAGCCGGATCGGGAATCAGGAACATGCCATTGGAATCTACCGGCTTGATGATGTGATCGACTTGGGCCTTGATCGCCATATTGCTTGTGGCATCCCAACGCACCCCCAACGTCGTCGTCTTCTGGTCAAGCTTTTCAACCCCCAGAACCTGATTCACGCCGCCCTGTACCGTCAAGATATACGCATCCAAACCGGTGCCGGAAAGCTGAGTGACCGGATTCGCTGATCTGCGATTTGTCACAACCTTGGAGAGACCGATGTAAGGGGTGAATTTCTCAACACGGTAGCCCAAAGTGCCGTACCAACCTGTCGTGTCCGTCACGAAACTGTCAGTTTTACGCTTTGTATACTCGCCATTGAATACCCAATTGTCTTGGTCATAGCTCAAGCCAAAACCTGTGAAGGTTGCATTCACGCCGGAAGGATTAACCAGCGCATCGACCTGATTCAATTGCCCAAGAATGACTTGACCAGTCGCACCAAGCCCCCCCGCAATTTGACCGCGACGCAATGCACCTGCGGCGGCAGCACCTTGCGAAGTCGCAGAATCACCTGCAATTGTTTGCCCTGAAGCCAAAGCGCGCAGGTTGCTGTTGCTTTCGGAATTCAGGGTCAATTTCCCCTGACTCCGGCCGAGACGCATCGACCAGCCTTCACTCAACTCGGCTTGGATATTCAGGCCAATCTGCCCTTGAATCAACACCTCCGTTGGCGCTTTCACACTTGCCGAATTAAAGAGGGCCTTTGAATCACCCGCCCACAAGGTCGCCGTCACGGTAGAGGCACCTATACTCATCTGATAACTCGCGTCAGCCCCCTGGAACTGACTAACCGGCACCTGACCGTAGACATCCAGATTTGGACGAACAGTGGTGTTCGCATAACCGACGTCGCGAAAATCAGAAATCATGAAGTAGGGAGCACCCATGCGGCCTGCACGAAGCGATAGGCCAGGCAAAGCTTGCCATTTAGCAAAGGCCCACTCAATGTTGGGGATGTACTGCCCCTCCGCATCGTACTTGGTCATGACCTGAGCGGTACCTGAGACGGTAGGCGCAAACTTGTACGTGCCCTGAACGGCAACTTTACTATCAGGACTCAGGCTTCCACGCTTGGTAGCACCACCCCCTTGACCAGGATAGTTGAACTCCGCATCGTCCGTACCGTTCTTAACAGCACCCAAGGTGCCAAAACCAGACATCCGGAAGTTGCCATCAGGCGACTGGTACTCAGCATGAGCACCCATACAGGTGACCAAAGCTGCGGCCGCCAAGGGTAGGCGCCGAAGTTTTTTCTCTGACATAGGAGGGACTCCTCAACAGGGTTGACGGGACGCCAATTCGGACTGCTCCACCTGATGCTTTTGGTATCGGCTATATGTCCGAATGCGCGACCACTTTGCCTAAGGGCTTGGCGGTTGTCGTCAGAGTAGTGTTACCACTTGACACCTATCCCCTGAATAAGGTGTATCGCAACGTGCAATTTTTCACTAATGCACGAATTAGTGATTTGAAACCTGAAGGAATTGAGCCGTCTGGGCCTGTAAGGACTCGGCCAACGCCCTTCTGTCAGCGTGCGTCACTGTCTGCAACGGCAGGATCTGGGCATGCACACACAGGCCTCTGGCGGTGACGATCCACCACAGGGATTGCATGAGTGTGGTGTCGCCAACATAGGCTGCGATGGGGCTCACGGCGTGCTGAGGGTCGCTATAACGCAACACAACAGGTTGTACAGGGGCCGGCGCATCGATGGCCGCCTGCAACAGGTTGGCGTGGAAATGCATCACGCCATGCCCATCGCCTGTGGTGCCCTCCGGGAAGACCGCCACGGTGTGCCCCTCGCGCATGGCTTGGGACATGAGCCCCAGCACGCGCATGGCATCCCGCCGGCGCTCACGCCTCAGGTACAGGGTTCCGGCAGCCGTCACCAAGCGCCCGACGAGCGGCCATTTCGCCACCTCGGCCTTGGAGACAAAGCGGGATGGCACCACGGCATTGATGGCCACGATGTCCAACCAGGACACATGGTTGGACACCACCAGCTTGGCGCCGGGCCGTGCCTGGCCTTGCACTTGAAGGCGTATGCCCAGAATGGCGAGCAACTGGCGAGACCAGCGGCTGGTTTCGTCATGCCAACCCTGCTCGTCCAATCCCGGCCAGATCGCATAGGAGCGCACGTAGCCCACCAGCAGGTGCAGCAGCACGCGCAGCAGCCGCCAGGCCGCCAACGGCACAGCCGTGATCAAGCCCAGGCCTGAGGGGCCGGGGGATCGCTCGCCCAAGGCTGCACTCATGCTGCAGCGCTGTCGGGTTCTGCTTCGTGGGCCACCTGCCCGGCTACCAAGGTCAACTTCACGCGGCCCACTAACTCGAACCCGGTCGAACTGAAGGCAAACGGCGTGTGCTTGCCCTGGCTGACCAGCGCAGATGGCTCCACGATCCAGCGGGCAGCCGGATCGAACACAACGACGTCGGCCACGCCGCCAGCCACCAGGCGGCCAGCGCTGGATGACAGCGACCCCAGCGCATCGCCCAGCACCTTGACAGGGCCTTGGGTGACCACGGACAAGGCGCGACGCAATTTGTCGGGCGCAGGCTTGTCCCCCTGATCGGCGCCGGACCACTTGAGCGCCAGGCTCAGCAGCAATTCCAGGCCCGTCGCGCCTGGTTCTGCCTCGCCGAAGGGCAAGGTCTTCTCGTCTTCGTCCACCGGCGTGTGATCGGACACCAATGCGTCCAGCGTGCCGTCAAGCAGACCGGCTTGGAGCGCGTCGCGGTCGCGGCCCTGACGCAGCGGAGGCGTCAGGCGCATGGCGGAGTTGAAGTAGCCGATATCGATGTCGGTCAGCAGCAGGGAATTGATGCTGACGTCGGCAGTGATAGGCAGGCCTTGAGCCTTGGCCTGACGGATCAGTTCGACACCTGGAGCGCTGGAGATGCGGCAAATGTGCACGCGCGCACCTGTGGCGCGCACCAGTTCGATGATCGTGTTGAGGGCGATGGTTTCGGCGGCAACCGGCACGCCAGACAGGCCCAAACGCGTGGCCACAGGGCCGCTGGCCGCCACACCTTTGCCAAGCCAGGCATCCAGGGGACGCAGCCAGACCGTGTAGCCAAACGTTGATGCGTATTGCAGCGCGCGTTGCAGCACCTGCGTGTCCTTGACTGGCACTTCGGCTTGCGAATAGCCCACGCAGCCAGCTTCATGCAACTCGGCCATCTCGGTCAGTGTTTCGCCCTTGAGGCCGCGGGTGAGCGCACCCAGCGGGAACAAACGGCAGCGGCTGAGCTTGCGGGCACGCAGCTTGAGCATCTCGACCAGGCCGGGTTCATCCAGCGTCGGATCGGTATCGGGCAGACAGACCACGCTGGTCACGCCGCCAGCGGCCGCAGCCGCGAGTTCGGACTCCAGCATGCCTTCGTGCTCGTGGCCGGGCTCTTTGAGGCGCGCGGCCAGGTCCACCAGGCCGGGCGCCACGATCATGTTGGTGGCGTCGATCACACGGTCAGCCGCGAAATCGCCGTTGACGTTGCCAATGGCGCTGATGCGGCCGGAAGTGATGGCCAGGTCACCGATTTGGTCCAGGCCGGAAGCGGGGTCGACCAGGCGGCCGTTCTTGATCAGAATCTTCATGATGTGTTCAAGCCTCGTTGCCAGCGATGATGGACATGACGGCCATGCGGACCGCGATACCGAAGGTCACCTGCGGCAGGATCACGCTTTGCTTGCCATCGGCCACGGCGGAGTCGATTTCGACGCCACGGTTGATCGGGCCCGGGTGCATCACGATGGCGTCAGGCTTTGCCAGGGCCAGCTTGGCCTCGGTCAGGCCGAACTCCTTGAAGAATTCGCCAGCGCTGGGCAACATGCCGCCGCTCATGCGTTCGTTTTGCAGGCGCAGCATGATGATGACGTCCGCACCGCGGATACCCTCCTCCATGCTGTGGCACACGCGCACGCCCATCTCGCGCAGATCGCCAGGCACCAGGGTGCGAGGGCCCACCACGCGCACTTCGGGCACGCCCAAGGTGGTCAAGGCATGGATGTTGGAGCGGGCCACGCGCGAGTGCACGATGTCGCCCACGATGGCCACGGTCAGGTTGCTGAAGTCCTTCTTGAAATGCCGGATCGTGTACATATCCAGCAAGGCCTGCGTGGGGTGCGCATGGCGGCCGTCACCAGCATTGACCACGTGCACATGCGGCGCCACGTGCTGGGCAATCAGATAAGGCGCACCCGACTCGGAGTGGCGCACGATGAACATGTCCGCCTGCATGGCGCTCAGGTTCGAGATCGTGTCCAGCAGGCTCTCGCCCTTGGACGCCGATGAACGCGCGATGTCGAGGTTGATCACGTCGGCGCTCAGGCGCTTGGCGGCGATCTCGAAGGTCGTGCGGGTGCGGGTGCTGTTCTCGAAGAACAGGTTGAACACGCTCTTGCCACGCAGCAAGGGCACCTTCTTGACCTCGCGCTCGTTGACGCTCAGGAATTGCTCGGCCGTATCCAAAATCTGGTGGATATTGGCCTTGGGCAGCCCTTCAGTGGACAGCAGGTGGATCAGCTCGCCGTGCTTGTTGAGCTGGGGGTTGTTCTTGTACATCAAACCCTCTCGAAATGAAATTGGAAACGGCCTTCAGGCGTGCGGTCCAGCGAGACGCGCTCGTTGGCAGGCAGCGTGATGCGGGCGGCAGACAAGGCAGGCTCGATCGGCAACTGGCGACCACCACGGTCCACCAGCACGGCCAGGGTCACGCTGGCGGGACGGCCGAAGTCGAACAGTTCGTTGATCACGGCGCGCGTGGTGCGGCCGGTGTAGAGCACATCGTCGATCAGCAGGATGTGGCGGCCTTCCACCTCAAAGGGCAAATGGGTCGCATCCTTGGTCGCGCTCATGCCGCGTGAGCTGTAGTCATCACGATGCAGGGCCGACGAGATCACGCCGTGCGGGGTCTTCAAGCCCAGATCGGTGTTGAGGCGTTCAGCCAGCCAGGCGCCACCCGACCAGACGCCCACCAGGGTCGTCTCCGGCGTGACGATGCGGCGAATGCCCACCAGCAGGCTGTCGTACAGGGCCTCGGCATCGAGGTGCAGGGCATGGTTCTGCGCAGGGGACGGATTGCTCACTGGGGCCTCTCAGCTTTCGGATGGCTCGGAATGATCGTTGAAATATTGTTGCAGCAAGATGGCAGCCGAGGCCGCATCCAGATCGCGTGCGCCCATGGCGATGGCCTCGGTGGTCGAGTAACGCTCGTCCACCTCGTGCACGGGCAGATGGAATCGCCCGCGCAACTGCCCACCGAACTTGCGTGCGCGAACGGTATTGTCGTGCTCAGCGCCGTCAGGATGAAAGGGCACACCGATGACCAGCGCATTGGGGCGCCACTCTTCGATCAATTGCCCGATCTGCTCGAAACGAGGCTTGCCTTCGGCCGCGATGGTGCGCAGCGGCTGGGCCTGGCGCGTGAGGCTGTTGCCCGTGGCCACGCCCACTCGCTTGAGACCGTAGTCAAAGGCGAGATAAGTCAGAACCGGCCCGCTCATGCGTGCCCGGCCTCGCCCATCAGGAAGTTGCGGTCGATGCCAAGCAGAGACAAAGCCTTGTCATAGCGTTGTTCAACCGGCGTATTGAAGATGATCTCGGGTTCAGCATCTACATTGAGCCACCCGTTGCGGCCCAATTCTTCTTCGAGCTGCCCGGCGCTCCAGCCCGAGTAGCCCAGGGTGATGAACACCTTACGTGGGCCGGCACCGTTGGACAACGCTTCCAGCACATCGCGCGAGGTGGTCATCTCCAGGCCATCGGCGATCTTGAGCGTGGAGTTGTAGTGGCCGCCTTCCGCATCCAGACTTTCATGCAGCACGAAACCACGCTCGGTCTGAACCGGGCCACCAAAAAACACCGGACGACTAGCCAGATCCGATCGCTCCAGGCTCAGGTCAACCTTTTCGAAGAGCTTGCGCAGATTGATGTCAATCGGGCGATTGATGACCAAGCCCAGCGCACCTTTTTCGTTGTGCTCACACATATAGACCACCGCACCGGCAAAATTGCCGTCCTTCATCCCCGGCATGGCGATGAGGAACTGGTTGGTCAGATTGATGGGGTTGGGCGCGCCTGCAGACATCCCGCGATTTTAGACGCGCCAGCCCTGCCCGTTCATGCAGATTCCCGCATTTACCCACCAGCAACCCGTGCTTGCCGACCGAAGCGATACTCCTGACATGCATCCGGTATTCGATTCCGCCCTCGTATGGTTCCGGCGCGACTTGCGCAGCACGGATCACGCCGCGCTCTACCACGCTTTGAAAAACGCCCGCAAAGTGTGGTGCGCCTTCGTGTTCGACACGGACATCCTGGATGAACTGCCTCGCTTTGACCGTCGCGTGGACTTCATCCACCGCAGTGTGATCGAGCTGGATCAGGCGCTGGAGGCGCTCGGCCAGCAGCATCCTCTGGCGCAATTGACCTCGTCAGCAGCGAGCGGCGCCACCACCGGCCTGATCGTGCGGCACGGCTCAGCCAAAGTCGAAATCCCGAAGCTGGCAGCGCAACTGGGCGTGCAGGCGGTTTACGCCAATCACGACGACGAACCTGCAGCACTGGAGCGCGATGCCTTCGTACGCGGCCCCTTGAGCAACATCGGCGTGGCCCTGTTCACCTCGAAAGACCATGTGATCTTCGAGCGCAACGAGGTGCTCACAGGCAATGACTCGCCCTATGGCGTGTTCACGCCCTACAAGAACGCTTGGCTCAAGAAAATTGATCCTTTCTACGTCAAACCCTACCCTGTTGAACGCTTCAGCGCTCAATTTGCAACTATCCCAGCCAAAGTTCACCCCATTGGCCAAGCCAGAGTGCCGTCACTGAAAGCACTGGGCTTCGAAGAGGTGGGGTCGTTGAAGATCCCTGCCGGCATGAGCGGCGCCCAGGCCCTGCTGGACGACTTCCTGCACCGCATCGATCGTTATGACGAAACGCGCAACTTCCCCGGTGTCAAAGGGCCCAGCTACCTGTCCACCCACCTGCGCTTTGGCACGGTGTCGATCCGCCAGCTCGCTGGCCTGGCATGGGAGCGCGCCAAAGCGGGCTCCTCAGGCGCGCAAACGTGGCTGTCGGAGCTGATCTGGCGCGATTTCTATCACCAGATCCTCTTCCACCATCCCCATGTGGTGGGCCAGGCTTACAAGCGCGAATACGACCTCATCAAGTGGGCCCACGGTGCGCACGCCGAGGCGAACTTCAAGGCCTGGTGCGAAGGGCAGACCGGCTACCCGCTGGTGGATGCAGCCATGCGCCAGCTCAACGAGACAGGCTATATGCACAACCGCCTGCGCATGGTCGTGGCCAGCTTCCTCATCAAGGATCTGGGCATCGACTGGCGACGCGGCGAGGCCTACTTCGCCGAAAAGCTGCTGGACTTCGATCTGGCCGCCAACAACGGCGGCTGGCAGTGGGCGGCCTCCAGCGGCTGTGATGCCCAGCCCTGGTTCCGCATCTTCAACCCGATCAACCAGAGCGAGAAATTCGACCCGCAGGGCAAATTCATCCGGCGCTATGTGCCCGAGCTGGCCGCCCTGCCCGACCAGGCCTTGCATGCACCCTGGCTGGCTCGCCCGGCCGATCTGGCCAGTACGGATGATGTCGTGATCGGCCGCGACTACCCCAAACCACTGGTGATGCACGATGTGGCGCGACAGGAAACGCTGGACCGCTATGCCGTGGTCAAAACGGTGACAGACAAGGACATCCAGAAGCTGGCGCGCAAGAAGGCACCACGCAAAACGGCCGCAAAGAAGAAAAGCGCGAACAGTACCTGAGGCGCTGACGATACGCCGACTTAGAACAGCTCGACGTCGCCGACGTGCGTGTCTTCCGACTTCAGCACACCTTCACGCACCAGCGCCTCGTAACACAGCACTTGATTGCGCCCCTGGTGCTTGGCTTGATAAACGCCCTGATCCGCACGGGAGAAGGACACGTTGGGCGTGTCCTTGTGCTCGATCTCGGTGAAGCCCACGCTCACCGTCACCCGGTTGATCTGCGGGAAAGGATAGGACTCGACGTTCTTGCGGAAGCGCTCGAAAGCGCCCATGGCATCGACCTCGGTACCGCCACGCAGCAAGATCACGAATTCCTCGCCGCCAAATCGGTACAGGCGATCGTAGTGACGGAATGACTGGCGCATGATGCGCGCCACCAGCACCAGCACTTCATCACCGATCAGGTGGCCAAAACCATCGTTGACCTTCTTGAAGTGGTCGATGTCCACCACGCCAAGCCAGTAGCCTGTTGCAGGAACCGAGCGGCGCTCGCCGGCCGGCACCTGGTAGGCGTCCGCCGTAACAGGCATCGAGGCCTTCAGAAACGTGGCATCGAAGGTCTGACGGTTGAGCAGCCCCGTCAAGGCATCACGCTGGCTGGATTCCAGCAAATTCTGGAAGTTGCCAAACACCTTGAGCAAGGTTTGTATCGGGCGCAAGGATTGCAGCGAGAGGGGCTTTTCAGACCAGACCTCCAGCACACCAGGCAAACCCACTTCGACCAGCAAAGGCAATACCGTCACGTGCCGCAAGCCAGGCTCGGTCACCTCTTCACTCAATTCGGCCTGCTCCAGCAAGCGCGAATCCAGCACAGAGGCACGCATGGGATAGGCCGCCAGAGGGGGCAAAGACTCCAGATCCACCCAGGGCGGATCACTGACCGTCAATTGACCACGCCTGGCCAGGCCGCTGCACAGCCAGTGCCGAGGTTCGTCGTCGCGACCGACCAGGCGGTACACGCCCACACTGGTCACCGACAACAACTCCAGCACCCCCTGAGCCAGCGACACATCCAGCATCTCGCGATCGCGCTGAGCAGTCAGGGCCGCCAGATGGGAAATGGCATCCTCCACGACCGGTTGCACGGTCACGTGGTGTGATGGAGGAGGTGTGGTGTGCGCCAACAAGTCAGTACTACTGTGGATCAGGCCACCACCTCATGCAGAGCGGCATAGCGGCCCACCAGGGCCAGCAGCTCTTCTTCACCATACGGTTTGCCCAGGTAGTGGTTCACACCCAGTTCGGTCGCATAGTCACGATGCTTCTGAGCAATACGTGAGGTGATCATGATGACGGGCAGATCAGACAATTTTTGATCCGCACGGATGTTGCGTACGAGGTCGAAACCATCCATGCGGGGCATTTCAATGTCCGACAGTATCACTGCGGGGCGCTCTTGTGCCAGCAATTCGAGGGCTTCCAACCCATCTTTTGCGAGCATCACGCGATAACCTTCACGAGCTAGCAGGCGCTGGGTCACCTTGCGCACGGTCAAGGAGTCATCAACGACCAGCACAAGCGGGGTCTGCGCCTCCGTGGACTCCGTCACGGTCTTGGCCGTTGGCTTGTTGTTAGGCAGCAGCCAACCGTCGAGCTCCGAGCCCGCTGCGGCCAGTGCTTGCGTCGTCTGAGCCTGAGCGCGGTCACCGTACACGGTCGCCAAAGCCACCGGGTTGTAGATCAGCGACACGGCGCCCGATGCCAGCAGCGTCATCCCGGCCAGGCCAGGCAAGCGAGCCAGTTGCGGCCCCAGGTTCTTGACGACCACTTCCTGGTTGCCCAGCACTTCGTCGACGTGCAGCGCAATACGTTGCTGCGCCGAGCGCACGATCACGATCGGCAGGCTACGGCCACCTTCCATGCCGCGCGGACTGAAGTCCAGCAGCGAGCCCAGCCAGTAGAACGGCAGCACCAGATCGGCAAAGCCGTAGGAGCCTTGCTTGTAGGCCTGCTCAACCTCTTGCGGACGCGCGCGACGCACCATCTCGATCAGATGGGTTGGCACGGCGATGTTGATGGCGCCACAACGCAGCATCACCACCTTCGTGACAGCCGTGGTCAGCGGCAGGATCAGCGTGAAGCTGGTGCCCTTGCCTGCCGAGGTCGCCGTTTCGATGCGACCGCCCATGGCGTTCACTTCGGATCGGACCACGTCCATGCCGATGCCACGACCAGCCAGCTCGGTGACCGACTCGGCCGTCGAGAAGCCGGAGGTGAAGATCAGTTGAGACAGTTCGGCTTCGCTGGGCGTGTCATCCGGCAGCAGCAGGCCCATGGCCACCGCACGCTTGCGGATGCGCTCCAGGTTCAGGCCGGAACCGTCATCACGGAACTCGATGGCCACTTCGTTGCCCTCATGGCGCAGGGCCACGATGACCTGACCGGCGGCATCCTTGCCTGCGGCCGTGCGTGCAGCCGCATCCTCGATACCGTGGGTGATGCAGTTACGCAGCAAGTGCTCGAAGGAGCCTGTCATGCGTTCCAGCACGCCGCGGTCGATTTCCGTGGAACCGCCCACAATGTCCAGACGCACCTGTTTGCCGGTTTCCTTGGCCGCCTGGCGCACCACGCGGTACAAGCGATCAGACAGGCCGTCGAACTCCACCATGCGGGTGCGCAGCAGATCGTCCTGCAGGTCACGCGTCAGGCGGGCCTGGGCGGCCAACTGGTCTTCTGCCGTTTCAAGGTTGCGCTGCAAGGTGCGCTGCACGGTGGCCACGTCGTTCACCGACTCGGCCATCATGCGGGTCAACTCCTGGAATCGCGTGTAGCGGTCAAACTCCAGTGGATCGAAGTTCTGGCTCTGTGCACGGGCTGCTTCCATGCGGGTGCTCAGCTGGGTTTCAGCTTGCAACTCGATGTCACGCAGTTGTTGGCGCAGACGCTCCAGGTTGTCCGTCAGGTCGGTCAACGAACCGCGAATCTGCCCGACCTGCGATTGCAAGCGCGTGCGGGTGATACTGACTTCACCCGCGTGGTTGACCAGGCGATCCAGCAACTGAGGGCGCACGCGCACCACGGCTTGCGAAGGCGCATGGGCATGCTCGCGGTCCAGCCGCGCGGTCGGGCCTTGCGCGGCCCGAGGCAAGGTGCCCCAGTCGATCGGTGCCAGCTTGACCTCGGGTTGCTGGCGAGACGTGATCGGCGACACCACCTCGGATGCCACCTCAGGTGCAGCGACTTCAACCGGCGCTGCTGTCGATGGCTCGACAAGCTCGCGCGCTGGCGCCGCGCTCAAACGCTCAGGCGCGGCCACCACGGGCTCGGCTGGCGGCAAGTCGCGGTTGACCTGCTCGTCATAGCTTTGCGCATCATTGGCACGCAAGGCTTCGAACACTTCAACCAGCCGGTCGACGCGCCCTTCCAACGGGGCGATGTCGGCGTGCGTGATTTGATCGGACGCCAACAGGCGCTCGATCGTCGATTCCATTCGGTGAGCCAGTTCACCCAAACGCATGGCACCGGCCAGGCGTGCACCACCCTTGAACGTATGCAAGGTACGCATGCAGGCCGCCGCGGCCGCCGGGTGATCCGGCATCTCCAGCCACTGGCGCGTCTGGCTGGCCAATTGAGGCAGCAATTCCTGCGCTTCTTCCTCGAAAATCGGGAACAAGTCAGGATCGACGTTGTCCTGCGCATCGATGTCGGACTCATCATCCCAATGCACCGGACCAGCCCCCGTCAGCGGCTGCGATGTCGACAGGCCTGATTGCAAGGGATCGGTATCAGCCGACAGGGGCGACAACTCACGGAACTCGGCCACACCCAAAGGCGCAGGCTGGGTGACCTCGACCTCTTCAGCCGAGCGAACCAGGCGCAGGTGCGGGCGGGCATCCTCGACTGGCAGATCACCCAGCTGAGAATCGCTCAAGACGATGGCTTCAGCGTCTTGCGGAGCTGGCGCAAAAGGATCGGTCTGTGCGTCGCTGGCGGCCTCGTCATCGAGGTCACTGACCAGGCTACGCGCTTCGATGCGGCGCGAGGCGTCGTGGTCGTACCACTCCAGGCGGCGCATCAACTCATCTGATGGCGTCTTGAGGAAACCTGCCGCGAACTGATGCAGCAAGCGACGGATTTCTTCTGCTGCCTCGTTGAACAGGGCAGCGGCCTCGGTTTCGCCACCACCCAGCGCTTGCGAACGCATCAAGGCGTGCTCCAGCAAGCGGGCCAGTTGAGACAACTCGGTATAGCCCACGGTGCCGGAGTTACCTGCCAGCGAGTGCGCCAGCGCAATGGCCTCGTCGCTCACAGGACGGTGCAACTCAAGCGCCCACTCGCCCAGCGCAGTGGACAAGCGGCGAGATTGCTCGTCTGCTTCGTTCAGGTAGATGTTGAACAGCGGGATGCTGATGCGCAGCGGCCCCACCACCTTGACCTGTTCGTCCGCACTCTCTGCATCAGGCGAAGGATCGGCATCAACAGGCACATCGACCGCATCAAAGCCAGCGGGCTCGACAGGGATCACGACATCCAGATCGGCGGCCTGAGTGGGATCGTCATCGTCCAGGATCACGACCTCTTTGGGATCGGTCAGTTCGACCTCACCCAATGGCGCTTCTTCAATCTGCTCATGCTCCGAATACAGCGCAGCAGGCGCGGACGGTGCGTGAATGGTTTCAACTTCGATACCGCTTGCCGCATCAGGCAGCACAAGCTCATTGGCAGGAGAAGCCAGATCCAGCACGATCAACTCGTGATCGGGCACAGGCTCGGGCATCAGCGACTGAGGCTGAGTGTCAACCTCAGGCAAGGCATCCAGATCGAGAACGGTGTCTGACTCAGGGACGTCGATATCCAGCAAAGTGACATCGACATGAGGCAGCTCATGGACATCTTGACCAGACTGCGGCGGCAGATCAGGCAAGTCCAAATCGTCGAACGACAGTGTCTCGACAACCGGCAGGGACTCGGCCTTGATCTCGTCGACAGCCTGACCCAGGGAGGGCAACTCCCAATCGGGCTCGGTGAAGGACTCGGTGAAAGCGGGGCGAGGCTCAGCCTGCAACGCAGGCGCCGGCTCGATCTCTTCTACGTCCGGCAGTTCGGGCTGAATCGGCTCGGCCAGTACTGCAATGACGGGCTCTGGCGGTTCTTCTGGCAGGCTCTCCGCCTCGGCTGCCGGCGCGGCACCCGTTTCAGCAATGGCACGGCGCTCACCGCGCAGGCGCAAGGCATCGGCCACATCGATCACAGGCTGAGCAGACCAACCCTTGTCCTGCTTGGCAGAGATGGCATCTGTCCACAGTGCAAAGTGGCCCAGCACATCAGCCGTCACGGCTTGCAGATCGGCACTGGCAGGCTCTTGCGATGCCAGCCAGGCGTTGTACATCTGCTCGCAAGCCCAACCAGCCTCGCCATACTCCTTGAGTCCCACCATGCGGGAACTGCCCTTGAGCGTGTGGAACCCGCGGCGCACGGCTGTCAGCGAACCCACATCATCGGGCTGTGAAGCCAGATGAACCAAGGCCTGCTGCATGTTGTCGATGACCTCGCGCGCTTCCTCCAGGAAGATGTCGCGCATTTCATCGTCTTCTTCCAAACCCGTTTCCTCAGGCGCAGCCGCAGCGGGCGCCAGAGACAGCGGCGCCTGCGGCGGGAACTGTGGCTCGGGCTGCAGGGTTTCGGCGTCAGACACCGATTGCGTGAAGTCGCTCAGCACCTGCGAGACCTGCTCGCGGGCAGCGGCCAGAGCCGTTTCGTCCTCGCTGGCCTGAGCGGATTCCAGAGCGGCCTGTGCCGCTGCCACGCTCTCGGCCAGCCCAGCCTGCTCCTGCACGTGCTGCGTGTCAGCCAGCTTCTGCAGTTGCTCGGAGACCTCGGTCAGGGAAGCGTCATCACGCTCCAGCACCTCGGCCACCTCTTCGGCCACCGCGTGTGCTTCCTCCTGCTGCACATGCTGCGCAACAAACTCTACCGGGTCAGCCTGGGTTTTTTTTTCCCGGCCCATCACGGGCGCCAGCACGCCAGTGGCTTCGTCCATGGTGAACAGGGACTTGGCCAGCGCGGGCTGCACGCCCATCATGTCGATCAGGAAGCCCAGTGCGCCCAGATTGGTAGCCAGGCGATCGAACACGCCATCCTGCGCAGCCTGATCCAGATCGGCATCAGGCACCAGCAGGTGATCCACGGCTTCGCGCATGCGCACGGTGGCGTGCGCCGCGACATCCAGGCCCAGCACGGCCAGCACGCCGCGCATGGATTGCAATTGCGAAGGCACATTGACCAGCGGGGTCACGTCCTTGGGATCGCGGAAGAACTGATCGATGTGCTTTTCGCAATCGCTCAGGGTGTTGCGCAACTCTTGCACCACACTGCCAATGGTCTGGCGATCGGAGACACGGCGATACAGCGCTTCCATCCAGGCTTCCAGCGGCTGGGCTTCATGGCCTTCGCTGATGTTCTGAATGCGCTGAGCCAGGCGCTGCACGCGCTGCTGCTGATCCGGATTGTCGAACTCGCCGTCCTCCAGCGAAGCTTCCAGGTAAAGCAGGCTGGTAGCCACTTCCATGGCCAACGCAGGAGCCGGTGCCTGAGCCGCCTGCACGGTGGTCTGCACGGCATGGGTCAAGGCATCAGCCAGCACCTGCCCGTCAGGGAACAGGCGGCGCAGGGAGTCGGCCACCAGCGAGAACTGCTCGTTCAAACCACCCAGGCGCAAAAGCTCGCCTGCCGCGACGGCAGACCAGCCATCCTTGGCACCGGCCACGCGCTTGAGGGCCTGTGCCACCCAGGCGGGGTCGTACTTGCCCAGCGCCGAGGCCTGCAGATCCACAGGCTTGTGGCGCTCCAGACCAAATGTGCGGCGCACACGGGCCAGCACGGAGTGCTCGGCAGCAGGCACATCAGAGGCCTGCGCGCAGAAGAACAGGAGTTCATTGGCCAGTCGGTCAGACGGCGTGGCGTTGCCCTTGACCAGCACACGCAACTGGCTGAGCAGTTGCGACAGCACACGCTTGGCGTGCACGGTCAGGGGCACATGGGCGCCGGCCAGACCTTCCAGGAAACCGCTGGCCAGCATCCACGTGGCCGATTCGCGGTGCGCGGATCGCTGCACGGCGCCACTGGCCAATGCGGCGCACAGATCGGCCAAAGCCACAGCATCAGCGGGCTGATTGCGCTTGAGCAGGTTCAGCAGGCCGGTTTCGAAATCATCAACAGTGCGCGCATCGGCCGCACGGGCCGACACGTTCTCAGGCGGTGCCAGCGGCGCCTCCAGAGACAGATCAGGCCAGTCCTGCGACCACAGATCGGTGGGACGAGGCAACACACTGCCCACGCGGGCCATCAACGCCTCATATTGAGGAAACAGCGCCATGGCCGAAACAGGCTTGCCAGCCAGTCGGCGGCTCACGTAATCGAGCAGCGCAAACGACGCCTTCTCGACGTCGCGCACCGCATCTTCGGTGATGGACTGTGGACGATTGACGAACTTCTGGACCACCGCTTCGGCGGCACGCAACAAGGTGGCACCAGCAGGCACACCAGCCAACTCCAGCGCACCCACACCCTGGTGGATCTGCTGACGGGCCGTGCGCAGGATCGCAGGGTCCATGGCGTCCATGTCGGACAGCCCGGCTGATGTCACATCCTTGAGGCAACGATGCAGCGCCTTGTGTGCCGAGTCCAGCGACTTGCGCAGTTCCTCATGCACCCAGGCCAATGCACTGAGGTCGTCAGATGGCGAGGGATCGTCGTGGTGCAAGCTGTCCATGGGTCAATGCGCTCTCTCAGGAAGCGATCTTGAATCGGGCCACCGATTGCTGGAGTTCGTTGGCGGTACGGGACAACTCACGCACCAACTGCGTAGTCGAACGGGTACCTTCACCGGTCTGCTCGGTCACGGCGAAAATGTGCTGGATGTTGGCCACCACCACGTTCGCCGATTCGGCTTCACGCAAGGCTTGCGAGGAAATCTGCTCAATCAGCTCGGCAAGGCGGCGTGACACGCGGTCGATGTCGCCCAGCGCGGAACCGGCGGCGTCAGACAGTCGGGCCCCTTCCACCACACCCTGCGTGGAGCGTTCCATAGCGGCCACGGCATCTTGCGTGTCAGTCTGAATGGTACGCACCAACGCAGCAATTTCACGGGTCGCATCGCCGGAACGTTCAGCCAGACGCTGCACTTCTTCGGCCACCACAGAGAAGCCGCGACCGGCTTCACCCGCAGATGCCGCTTGAATGGCGGCGTTCAAAGCCAGCACGTTGGTCTGCTCGGTAATGTCAGAAATCAGCTCGGTGATTTCGCCGATTTCCTGAGAAGACTCACCCAGTCGCTTGATGCGCTTGGAGGTTTCCTGGATCTGCTCACGGATGGTGTTCATACCGCCGATGGCGTTCTGCACGGCAGCCAGACCGGAGTCAGCGGCGGCCAGCGATTGGCGCGCCACCTCGGCGGAGTGCTGGGCTTGCGCGGACACCTCGTTAATGCGGCCGGCCATCTGCAGCACCGACTCACCGGTTTCGCGGATCTCGCGCAGTTGCTCGTCAGATGCGGCCAGCAGTTCGGTCGACGTGGTTTCCACCTCACCGGTGGTTTCCGTCACCCGTTGCACCGTGCCTTGCACTTGCGACACCAGGTTACGCAGCTCTTCCACCGTGAAGTTCACCGAGTCGGCGATGGCGCCGGTGATGTCTTCCGTCACGGTTGCTTGTTGCGTCAAGTCACCTTCAGCGACCAGTTGCAGTTCGTTCATCAGTCGCAGAATGGCCGCCTGGTTGGCGTCGTTCACGCGCTTGGCTTCGCGCTCCATGCGCTCGGCTTCCTGCCGCTGTTGCTCAGCGATCTGACGACGGTGCGTTTGATCGGTCACGAACACACGGAACAGGCCGTAGGCCGAGGCCACGGTCACCAGCAGCGACACCAGAATCATGGCCACGTTCAGGCCACCGATGCCAGCGCCCTCGGTCAGCTTCTGCTGCACGGTCTCCAGGCCCTTGCGCAGAGGCTCGGAGTCATCGATCACCGCCACCTGAGCATCACGCGCAGCCACCAGGCCTTGCAGCGAACCCAGGATGAAGGTCGATTGCGTGCGGGTGCGTTCGAAGATTTTCAGCAGGGCTTCCAGCTGCTCACGCACAGCCGGATCCTTGGAGGCCACCAGCTTCAACTCGCCATTGCCGTTGAGCATGCCTTCGGCGATTTCCTTGAAGGCGTTCAAGTCCTTGCCCAGCAGGAACACGGCCTCGGTCGACACGCCTTCCACGGTCAGGAATTCGTTGGCCGACTTACCGATACGCTGCGTCAGCATCACCAACTGGTTGAGCGACGACATTTCAGAGGAAGACACACCGCCCTTGTCGATCTTGGTCGAGGCGATACCTTCGGCCAGATCCAGCAGTTCGGACGACTGGCTGTTGACTTCACGCAGGGCCTGGCTCACCTGAGTCAGGGTCTGCTTCTGCTTCAACACGTAGTCGGCGTTCTTCTCGGCGCGGTCTACCAGAGGCAGCAGCTTGGTCAGCTCTTCCTTAGCAGCGCCATGCACTTCGCTCAGACCCAGCTTGGCGTCGCCCTTGTCCAGACCACGCACGTTGCTGGCCAGCACCTTGGAGCTATCGGCCACTTCGCCGAAAGCCTGTGCACGACCGATCAAAGCCTGCGAGACCGACTTCGCCAGACGTTGCGACTGCATCAGCGCCTGACCGGTTGCCCCGGTTTGCGCGGCGCGACGGTCTGCGGAGGTCACCGACAGGAAGGCCGACAAGAGCAGGCCCACCATGCCGACACCCAAGGCGCCGCCGATGAAGCGCTGCTGTTTGTCCAGGCGCCACTGACCGATAACGGGCAGGCCGGTCTGGGGCTCCAGCAAAGCGTTGGGCGTGTCAACAGCCTCGTTCTTGAGCCGGTTGTCGTGATAGTCGGGCGGGAACTCGGAAGGCGCAGCCTCCGAGATGATCGAGTCCGACGTGATCGTGCTGCCCGGCTGAAGGGTTGAAGGCGCAGCCTGCGTGTCCACAGACTGGGCACCCGAGGACGTGACCATCCCTTCGGTGCTCAAGGCTTCCGACTGGACCTCCTCGTCGTCCTGTGTTTTGCCCAGGTCCTTGATTCGACTCAGGAAACTCATGTCCTTACACTCCAAACAGTCAGCTGTGACAGCCAGACGGGGTTGAGCCCGTCAAACATCAATTTTCAAAAAGGCCTCGTCAGCCACCAGGCTGGCCAGGTCGAGTTCGTACCAGGTGCGCCCTTGCACGTCGTTCAATTGCTGGCCGATGAAATGGGGGCTGGGCGCGCCTGAACCTGCCTCAGCGGGCGTCAGGGCACTGGCGTTACGCAAACCCATCAAGCGATCGATCAGCAAGGCTGCATTCATTTGCAAACCCGAGTTGAAGGCGATCAGGCGGCCGGCATCGCGTGCGGCCACTTCGGCCAGGTTGCGGGTCTGGCGCTGCGGCAAGCCCAGAAAGGCCGCCATGTCGATCACACCGTGCAACTGCCCACGCAGGTTGGCCACACCCAGGAACCAGTCCTGGCTATGAGGCACGGGCTGAATGGTGGACAGCGGGAAGATTTCGCCCGCTTGATCCAGCGACAGCAAAAAGCCGTGACCGGCGATCTCGACGGCCAGCCAGCTGCGAGCAGGCGCCTGCTGGCGCACCATCTGCAGACGATCTGCCAGACGTTGCTGCAACTCCCTCAGGGCTTCTTTATTGGCCATCTGGATGCGCTCTCTTGTTCTTTCTTCTTACCCTGCCGATCTCAGCCGAAGGCTTTGATCTTGGACAGCAGTTCTTCAGGATTGACCGGCTTGACCACGTAATCACGTGCGCCCTGGCGCATGCCCCAGACGCGGTCGGTCTCCTGGTTCTTGCTGGTGCAGATGATGACCGGCACGTTGGCAAACGACGGATCGCGCGTGATGGCGCGCGTCAACTGGAAACCATTCTGACCGGGCATGACCACATCCATGAGGATCAGGTCGGGCTTTTCTTCCTGCAGACGGCGCATGGCTTCTTCGCCGTTCTCGGCCGTTTTCACCTGGTAGCCCTTTTTCGTGAGCAACTCGGACAGCACGTGCAGTTCGGTCTTGGAATCGTCAACCAGCAATATTTTCTGAATAGGCATTTCAACTCCTCAGTGCACGCTCGTTTTGGCTTTCAGCCAGCCGGCGCACACACATTATTCACCCTGTCAGACAGACAGGCTTACAGGCTCTGTTGCACTCAACCGGCGCTGTATTGCGCCACGGCCTGCAGCAATTGGTCTTTGGTAAAAGGCTTGGTCAGGTAATCCTGCGATCCCACCATGCGCCCGCGCGCCTTGTCAAACAGACCATCCTTGGAGGACAGCATGATCACCGGCGTGCTCGTGAAACGGGGGTTTCTTTTGATGATGGCGCAGGTCTGATACCCGTCCAGACGGGGCATCAAAATGTCACAAAAAATAACATCTGGATTGTGGTCATTGACCTTCGAGAGCGCGTCAAAACCATCTTCGGCCAGCACGACTTCATATCCACCCTGTTTCAGGAAGATTTCCGCACTGCGACGAATGGTGTTGCTGTCGTCAATGACCAGCACTTTGGTTGCCGCCTTCACTTCGGGGCTATCTGCTTCAGACACGGACGCGTTCCTCCAGACTGTCAGAGCCCTCGTCAGGCCCTGAACCAATTCAATTCGATCAAGGAATCAGACCTGAACCATCTCGAAGTCGTCCTTGCGTGCACCGCACTCGGGACAGACCCAGTTCATCGGAACGTCTTCCCAGCGGGTGCCGGGCGCGATACCCTCTTCAGGTAATCCGGCGGCTTCGTCATAAATCCAGCCACAAATCAGGCACATCCAGGTACGAAACTCGTTCACGTCGGTCCAAACCAGCTTGAATACAATGAACTGATTGTAGCCATCAGCCGCTCCCGCAAATCCGAGGGTTTGTGGGCACGGGCTCACCTTCTAGCCAATACTGCACACGCATGAACGCCCCACAGACAGGTCCAACAGACCACACCGCCGCCGAAGACCAGGACGCGGGCTCGCCAGCATGCGTCATGAGTTTCAATGCCAATGACGCCAGCGGCGCATCCGGCATTGGTGCCGACATCGCCACCATTTCCGCCATGGGTGCGCACGCGCTGCCCGTGGTCACCAGCCTGCTGATTCGCGATTCCGCCGAGGTGTTCGAGTCGCACGAGATCGATTCCGACGCCATCGTGGACCAGGCGCGCAGCGTGCTGGAAGACGTCACGATCGCATCGTGGAAAGTCGGCTTCCTGGGCAGCGCCGATGGCATCAGCGCCGTCGCCGAGATCCTGTCCGATTACACAGACATCCCGCTGGTGTCCTATTTACCCAACATGTCATGGCTGGAAGAAGACGCCCAGATGGCCTATCTGGAAGCCTTCCGCGAATTGATCCTCCCCTCTAGTCACGTGTTGGTGGGAAACCACAAGACCCTGACCGATTTCCTGCTGCCGGAGTGGGATGCCGAACGCGCGCCCTCCGCCCGCGAGCTGGCCGTGGCCGCCGCCGAGCACGGTTGCGGTTACGTGCTGGTCACCGGCGTGCAATTGCCTGACCAGTTCATTGACAACGTGCTGGCGTCGCCGCAAGGTGCCGTTGCCGGAGAGCGATTCGAGCGTTTCGAGGCCAGTTTTGTGGGCGCGGGTGACACCCTGTCCGCCGCACTGGCTGCCATCCTGGCCAGCGGAACCGAACTGGATGTGGCTGTTTCGGAGGCCTTGAGCTTCCTGGATCAGGCGCTGGATTCGGGCTTCCGCCCTGGCATGGGTGGCGTGGTGCCCGACCGTTTCTTCTGGGCCTTGCCTCCTGGCGAACAACCACCCGAGGGTGTCGTGACCGACGAATCCACCCACCCGGAGATGGACGACGCCAACATCCCGCCGCCCCACGCGCGCAACGTCCACTGATCTTTTCGATCGATAGTTAGCAGTCCGCATGACCACGAACGCCTCGCTTTTTGAACGCGCCCAGCGCGTCATCCCTGGCGGCGTCAACTCGCCCGTGCGCGCCTTCCGCGCCGTGGGCGGTACGCCCCGTTTCATCACCCGCGCCCAGGGCGCCTACATCTGGGATGCCGAAGACAAGCGCTACTTCGACTACATCGGCTCCTGGGGCCCGATGATCCTGGGCCATGGCCACCCCGAGGTGGTCGAGGCCGTGCAGAAGGCCGTGCTGGAGGGCTTCTCGTTTGGCGCCCCCACCGAGCGAGAGATCGAACTGGCCGAAGAGATCCTGAAGATCGTGCCCAGCGCCGAGCAGGTGCGCCTGGTGAGTTCGGGCACCGAAGCCGGCATGAGCGCCATCCGCCTGGCGCGTGGCTTCACCGGCCGCAGCAAGCTGATCAAGTTCGAGGGCTGCTACCACGGCCATGCCGACGCGCTGCTGGTCAAGGCCGGCTCGGGCCTGGCCACTTTCGGCCACCCCACCAGTGCGGGCGTGCCGCCTGAAGTGGTGCAGCACACGCTGGTGCTGGAGTACAACAACATCGCCCAGATTGAAGAGGCCTTCGCCACGCAAGGTGCCGATATCGCCTGCGTGATGATCGAGCCGATCGCCGGCAACATGAACTTCGTGCGCGCCAGCGTGCCCTTCATCAAGCGCATCCGCGAACTGTGCGACCAGCACGGCGCCTTGTTCGTGTTCGATGAAGTGATGAGCGGTTTCCGCGTGGCCCTGGGCAGTGCACAGAGCATCTACGCCAAGGCCCTGCCTGGCTTCAAGCCGGACATCAGCGTGTTCGGCAAGGTGATCGGTGGCGGCATGCCGCTGGCCGCCTTTGCCGCATCGAAAGAGATCATGGCCAAGCTGGCGCCGCTGGGCCCGGTCTACCAGGCCGGCACGCTGTCGGGCAACCCGGTGGCCACCGCTTGCGGCCTGGCCACGCTCAAGCTGATCCAGCGCCCCGGCTTCTTCGAGGCTTTGTCGGCCTCCACGCGCAGCCTGATGGCGGGGTTCGAAGCCGAAGCCAAGGCAGCCGGTGTCGAGCTGACCACCGATTGCGAGGGCGGCATGTTCGGCTTCTTCTTTGCCGATCACCTGCCCCAGCACTACCAGGCCGTGATGGCCAAGGGCACGGACAAGTTCAACAAGTTCTTCCACCTCATGCTGGACCAGGGCGTGTACCTGGCGCCCGCCATGTATGAGGCCGGCTTCGTGAGCGCGGCTCACACGGCCGATGACATCGCCCAAACCGTGGCGGCAGCCGGCCAGGCCTTCTGCCAACTCTGAGTCTTTCATGCACATCCACATTCTCGGCATTTGCGGCACCTTCATGGGTGGCGTGGCCGCCCTGGCCCGCGAAGCCGGCCACCGTGTGACCGGTTGCGACGCCGGTGTCTACCCGCCCATGAGCGACCAGCTCCGCGCCCTGGGCATCGATCTGATCGAAGGCTATGGCGTTGACCAGATCGACCTCAAGCCCGATTTGTTCGTGATCGGCAACGTGGTCTCGCGTGGCAACCCGCTGATGGAAGCCATCCTGGACGCGGGCCTGCCCTACACCAGCGGCCCGCAATGGCTGAGCGAAAACGTGCTGCAGGGCCGCCATGTGCTGGCCGTGGCCGGCACGCACGGCAAGACCACGACCACCTCCATGCTGACCTGGATCCTGGAGTTCGCTGGCAAG
The DNA here is from genome assembly GCF_004297345.1 of Aquabacterium sp. GTDB lineage: Bacteria > Pseudomonadota > Gammaproteobacteria > Burkholderiales > Burkholderiaceae_C > Aquabacterium. The sequence continues at coordinate 23,639 of NZ_SCTN01000485.1, forward strand.
CAGCCGGGCTTCCTAGTGGGTGGCGTGCCGCAGAACTTTGGCGTGTCGGCCCGCCTGGGTGACATCGCTGCTGATACGCGCCCTGCATCGGGCCATCCCTTCGTCATTGAAGCGGATGAATACGACACGGCCTTCTTCGACAAGCGCAGCAAGTTCGTGCACTACCGCCCGCGCACGGCCATCCTCAACAATCTTGAGTTCGACCACGCCGACATCTTTGCCGACCTGGCCGCCATCGAGACGCAGTTCCACCACCTCGTGCGCACCGTGCCTGGCACCGGCCGCCTGGTGGCGAATGCCCGTGAGGAATCGCTGGACCGCGTGCTGGCGCGCGGTTGCTGGAGCGATGTGGCGCGCTTCGGTGTGCGTGGCGATACGCCCGGCTTCCGTGCCCGCGGCGAGCCGCACTCGTTTGACGTGCTCAAGGCTGGCGTGCTCGTCGGCCGGGTTGAATGGGCGCTGCAGGGTGAACACAACCAGATGAACGCGCTGGCCGCCATCGCGGCTGCCGAGCATGTGGGCGTGACGCCTCAACAAGCATGCGAAGCCCTGGGGCAGTTCGCCAACGTGAAGCGCCGCATGGAAGTCAAAGGTGAGGTCAAAGGCATCACCGTTTATGACGACTTTGCCCATCACCCCACCGCCATCCGCACGACCGTGGACGGCCTGCGCCGCAAGCTGGCGCCGGGCACACGCATCCTGGCGGTGTTCGAGCCTCGCTCCAACACCATGAAGCTGGGCACCATGAAGGCCCTGCTGCCCTGGTCACTGGAAGAAGCCGATCTGGCCTTCTGCCACAGCGGCGGCCTGGGCTGGGATGCCAACGAAGCGCTGGTGGAGATGGGCGATCGAGTCATCGTGGCCGATACGATCGACAGCCTGGTGGCCAAGGTGGTCAAACACGCGAAGCCCGGTGATCAGATCCTGTGCATGAGCAACGGCGGCTTTGGTGGCGTGCACGATAAGCTGCTCAAAGCCTTGGCTTGAGCTGACGGGATTGAGTTCACCGCATGAGCCGCCCGGGAGGACGGCTCACGGCGAATCCGCTCAACAAGCGAACTCTTCGGCCTCGACCATCAGTCTGGCCGGATTCGCACCCAGCCGTGCCTGAGGCTCGAACAGGTCCACCCGATCGGTAATCAGGCCATCCAGGCCTGACAGCCACAAGGTGCTGGCGCGCGAAGCGTCATTGACCGTGTAGGTCAGCACCTTCAGGCCACCTGCGTGGCCGGCCGCAATGCGTTCTTCGTCCAGTTGCGTCTGGTTGACCACCAGCGCCTGGCAGCCGAGAACCAGCGCCGTATCTACGGCATCGCGGCTCCACTTGTCCAGCAAGAGCGCACGAGGCAAGTCGGGCTGAGCCTCCTGTGCGGCCCTCAGCGCCTCGACGCTGAATGAGCTCAACAAGGGCTTGATCTGCGACTGCGCCCACAAGCGCGCCACATGCTGCGCCACCACCCGACCCGTGCGCACCTCTTCGCCCGGCGTGGGCTTGATCTCCAGGTTGACCATCAAGCCCAAGGCCTGCAACCAGCGCGCCAGCGACTCCAGCCTCAGCAAAGGCTCGCCGGCATAAGTGCGGCCATGCCAGCTGCCAGCGTCCAGGCGCGACAAGGCATCCCACTTCAGAACACCGGCCACGCCCTGGCCATTGGTCGTGCGGTCCAGTTCGGCGTCATGCAACAGAAAAGGCTCGCCATCGGCGCTGAGCTTGACATCACATTCAAACATCGCAAAACCGTGTTCGGCGCCCAGGCGGAAGGCCGCCATGGTGTTTTCAGGCGCGAGCTTGCCGGCACCTCGGTGGGCGATCCAGCAGGGATAAGGCCAGAAAACGGCATTGGTTCCGGTATGGGTCATGGCGAACTCGACTTCTGAGTATTCTGAACTGGTGGTCAGAATACCGATTTGAGCTGAGCCTAAACGAAGCCAGAAGCCCCTGTCGGTTGCCCTTTTCTGCCCGAGGGCTTGACCTGCTGCGTTAACATCTCGCCTCAGGCGCGAAAACCACCCTCCCCCGCAGTGCCTGGGCGTTATCCCAAACCCCAGGCGAATTGCTCTTTGTTGAACCGGTTTGTTCGCGTCTGGCGCCTTCATGAACGCACCCATCGAGTTGACCCACATGACCGCCCAGGCCGCCGACGCACACGGCGACGGCCAGCCCCGCCTGCGCGAGATCCCCTACAACTACACCTCCTTCTCGGATCGTGAAATCGTCCAGCGCCTGCTGGGCCAACGTGCCTGGGAGGTGCTGAGCCTGCTGCGCACCGAGCGCCAGACCGGCCGCTCCGCCCGCATGCTCTATGAAGTGCTGGGCGACATCTGGGTCGTGCAGCGCAACCCCTATCTGCAAGACGACCTGCTGGACAACCCCAAGCGCCGCGGCCAGCTGATCGAGGCCCTGCATCACCGCCTGGGTGAGGTCGATAAGCGCCGCCAACCCACCAAGAACGCGGGCAACGACAGCTCGCGCGACACCCTGGTCGGCGAACTGCTGAACGCCGCCCGTGGTGCGATCGACCGCTTCGCGCGCACGTTCGAGCACATGGGCGAGTTGCGCGAGCGCACCAACAAGGTCCTGCGCAAGGTCACCCGCCACGACAACATCAAGTTCGATGGCCTCAGCCGCGTTTCGCACGTGACCGACGCCACCGACTGGCGCGTCGAATACCCCTTCGTCGTCCTCACACCGGACACGGAAGAAGAGATGGCCGGCCTGGTCAAGGGCTGCGTCGAACTCGGCCTGACCATCATCCCGCGTGGGGGTGGTACCGGCTACACCGGTGGCGCCGTGCCGCTGACCTGGAAGAGCGCGGTGATCAACACCGAGAAGCTCGAGCAGATGACCGAAGTCGAGATGGTGACCCTGCCTGGCGTGAGCAAGCCCGTGGCCACCATCTGGACAGGCGCCGGTGTGGTGACACAACGCGTGGCCGATGCGGCCGAACGTGGCGGCTTCGTGTTCGCCGTGGACCCGACTTCTGCCGAAGCCTCGTGCGTGGGCGGCAACATCGCCATGAACGCCGGCGGCAAGAAAGCCGTGCTGTGGGGCACTGCGCTGGACAACCTCGCCTCGTGGCGCATGGTCACGCCCGATGCCGAGTGGCTGGAGGTCGTGCGCCTGGACCACAACCTGGGCAAGATCCATGATGTAGCGACCGCCAGTTTCGAGCTGAAGTACTTCCAGGCCGATGGCAAAACGCCGATCCGCACCGAACGCCTCGACATCCCCGGCCGCGTTTTCCGCAAGGAAGGCCTGGGCAAGGACGTCACCGACAAGTTCCTCGCCGGCCTGCCCGGCATCCAGAAGGAAGGCTGCGACGGCCTGATCACCAGCGCCCGCTGGGTCGTGCACCGCATGCCCAAGCACGTGCGCACCGTGTGCCTGGAGTTCTTTGGCAATCCCACCGAGGGCGTGCCATCGATCGTCGAGATCAAGGACTTCATGTTCGAGGAAATGAAGCAGGCTGGCGGCGCCATCCTCGCAGGCCTGGAACACCTGGACGACCGCTATCTGCGTGCCGTCGGTTACGCCACCAAGAGCAAGCGCGGTACCCTGCCCAAGATGGTGCTGGTGGGCGACATCGTCGGTGACGACGAAGACCGCGTGGCCCGCGCCACCAGCGAAGTCATCCGCCTGGCCAATGGCCGTTCGGGCGAGGGCTTCGTGGCCGTGAGCGCCGATGCCCGCAAGAAGTTCTGGGCCGATCGCAAGCGCACCGCCGCCATCGCCAAGCACACCAACGCCTTCAAGGTGAATGAAGACGTGGTGATCCCGCTGCCGCGCATGGGCGAGTACACGCTGGGCATCGAGCGCATCAACATCGAGCTGAGCCTGCGCAACAAGCTGGCGATTGCCGATGCGCTGACGGCCTTTGTGCAAGGCGGCAACCTGCCCATGGGCAAGGTGGAAGACGCCGAAGAGCTGCCCAGCCCCGAGCAGCTCGCCGAGAAGGTGTCTGCCGCGCTGGCACAGCTCAACGCCGTGCGCACCCGCTGGCAGTTCCTGTACGACCACATCGACAGCCCGCTCACGCAAGTAGGAGATCAACTGGTCGCACTGGGCTATGAGCAGCATCGCAACGGCAGCTACAGGCCCGCTGAAGGCGACACCGTCTTCAACCTGCTGCAAACCTGGACGATCCGCGCCAGCTGGAAGCGCGAGATCCGCGACGAACTCGCCAAGATCTTCAACGGTGCCGCCCTGAGCACCATCGTCGACGAGCTCAAGCGCATCCACAAGCAGGTGCTGCGTGGCCGCGTGTGGGTGGCCCTGCACATGCACGCCGGCGACGGCAATGTGCACACCAACCTGCCCGTCAACAGCGACAACTACGAGATGCTGCAGACGGCGCACGAAGCCGTGGGCCGCATCATGAAGCTGGCGCGCAGCCTGGACGGCGTGATCTCCGGCGAACACGGCATCGGCATCACCAAGCTCGAATTCCTGACCGATGACGAGATGGCCAACTTCACCGCCTACAAGCAGAAGGTGGACCCCGAAGGCCGCTTCAACAAGGGCAAGCTGCTGCGCGGCTCGGCCTTGAAGGCGCTGGGCGATGACGTGCACGCCGCTGACCTGACCGAGGCCTACACGCCCTCGTTCGGCCTGATGGGTCATGAATCGCTGATCATGCAGCAGTCGGACATCGGCGACATCGCCACCTCCGTCAAGGACTGCCTGCGCTGCGGCAAGTGCAAACCGGTGTGCGCCACCCACGTGCCACGCGCCAACCTGCTCTACAGCCCACGCAACAAGATCCTGGCCACCTCGCTGCTGGTCGAAGCCTTCCTGTACGAAGAGCAGACGCGCCGTGGCGTGTCCATCAAGCACTGGGAAGAGTTCGAGGACGTGGCCGACCACTGCACGGTCTGCCACAAGTGCCTGACGCCCTGCCCGGTCAAGATTGACTTCGGCGACGTGTCAATGAACATGCGCAACCTGCTCAACAAGCTGGGCAAGAAGAGTTTCCGCCCAGCTGGTGCCGCCGGCATGGCGATGCTCAACAGCAACAACCCGCAGACCATCAAGCTGATCCGCACGGCCTTGGTCGATGTCGCCATGCCGCTGCAGCGCGTGGCCAATGACGTGATGAAGGTGGTGGCCCGCAAGCAGACCAGCGCACCGCCAGCTTCGGTGGGCACCGCGCCGCTCAAAGAGCAGATCATCCACTTCGTCAACAAGAAGATGCCGGGTGGCCTGCCCAAGAAGACCGCCCGCGCCCTGCTGGACATCGAAGACAAGGACTACGTCCCCATCATCCGCAACCCCAAGCAGACCACGGCCGATACCGAGGCGGTGTTCTACTTCCCTGGTTGCGGCTCGGAACGCCTGTTCTCGCAAGTGGGCCTGGCCACGCAAGCCATGCTGTGGCATGCCGGCGTGCAGACCGTGCTGCCTCCAGGCTACTTGTGCTGCGGTTACCCACAACGTGGTGCCGGCCAGTTCGACAAGGCCGAGAAGATGATCACGGACAACCGCGTGCTCTTCCACCGCGTCGCCAACACGCTGAACTACCTGGACATCAAGACCGTGGTCGTGTCCTGCGGCACCTGCTACGACCAGTTGCAGGGCTACCAGTTCGACAAGATCTTCCCGGGCTGCCGCATCATCGACATCCACGAGTACCTGCTGGAAAAGGGCATCACCCTCCAAGGCAAGGGTGCCTTCCTGTACCACGATCCCTGCCACACGCCCATGAAGCTGCAGGATCCGATGAAGACCGTCAAGGCCCTGGTGGGCGATGGCGTGATCAAGTCGGAGCGCTGCTGCGGTGAGGCCGGCACGCTGGCCGTGAACCGCCCGGATATCTCCACGCAGATCCGCTTCCGCAAGGAGCAGGAGATCCGCAAGGGCGAAGCCGAGTTGCGTGACAAGGGCTTGCTGGGCGAGAAAGACAACGTCAAGGTGCTGACTTCGTGCCCCGCTTGCCTGCAAGGCCTGAGCCGCTACGAGGACGACGCCAAGACCGGCCTGCTGGAAGCCGACTACATCGTGGTTGAGATGGCCAAGCAGATCCTGGGTGACAACTGGATGCCTGACTATGTGGCGCAAGCCAACAACGGTGGCATCGAACGCGTGCTGGTCTGATCATGGGACAACTCGATACATCGCGCGCCGTAGGCTGCGAACTGTGCACGCAGGACGGGGGCGTCCTCGTCGTGCGCACCGACAAGCTGCGTGTGATCCGCGCCACTGATGCGGATCACCCGGCCTTCTACCGCGTGATCTGGAACGACCACGTGGCCGAGTGGACCGACCTCGTGCCGGAAAACCGCAGCCACATCATGCAGACCGTGGCCAAGGTCGAAACGGTGCTGCGTGAAGCGCTCGCCCCGACCAAGATCAACCTGGCCTCCCTGGGCAATGTGGTGCCGCATCTGCACTGGCATGTGATCGCCCGCTATGACTGGGATGCCCGCTGGCCTGCGCCGGTGTGGGCCCCCAAGCAGCGCGAGGTGGACGATGCCGCCAAGCGCCTGGCCCTGCCTCTGGAAAAGCTCGATGCGCTGATCGCCAGCGCCTTGCTGGCTCGCTGAGTTCGAACTACGCCGTCAGGCAGGCGCGCTTTCCGCGCCTCCTGATGCACTGCTCTGGCGCCGTGCAAGTTGCCGCTCCATGCGCACGTAATGGCTCACCATGTGAGCCAGGCCATCGACCAGCTCGTCATACGAAATGGGCGGATTGGGATCCGACATGTGGCGAATCACGGTGAACATGCCCGCGTTGACGAAGATGTAGCTCATCGCCGCAAAGCGCCGCATGCCGGCGTACTGCGGGTTGTGCAGCAGGAACTGCACGATGATGTCGCCCAATGAGCGCGAGACATCGCTCAGGTCGAAGCGCACATCAGCATTGAACACCTCGCGGGCGTACTTCAGGTAGCGCTGATCATCGCGCAGCAGCAAGGCCTGCACGTCGTACAGGATGGTTGGAATCGCCTCCGTCAAGGGCAGGCGCACGATGCGCGGCGTCAAAGGCTGCAGCACGCCGATCAGATCCCGCACGAAGCGATCCCGCATCGCCTCATAGATCGCTTCCTTGTTCTTGAAATACTCATACAACGAGCCCACGCTGACGCCGGCGATGTCCGCGATGTGCGTCGTCGTGGTGCCAGCCAAGCCATGGCGCCCCAGGCTGATGTAGCCCGCATCCAGGATGGCTTCGACGGTGGACTTGGCTCGCTGCTGTCGGGGAACGCGTTGCATGGGCAGTAGGCCTGTGGCCGAAATACTGGGATCCCGAAGATCCGAATTGAATCCGAATAAACATTCGGAACAAACTGGCGCTGATTATCGTGCACGTCAAGCAAACGTGCCAGCCTCAGTACGGAGACGCCAACCATGACCGATACCACCGCAACACGTTCCCTCACCGGCGCCCAGGTGGGCATTCCGCCCCGCCACATCGATTTCAAGTTCTCACGCAACGCAGACCGCTACTTTTTCTACGACAACAACCCGCTGGCCAGCCTGCTGTTCGTGGTCTTCTCCGGTGCCTTCCCGCCGGGCGAACGCTTCTTCATGGAGTCGGTGCGCCACTTCCGCGACCAGATCACCGATCCGGTGCTGAAGGCCCAGGTTTCGGGCTTCATGGGCCAGGAAGCCCTGCACAGCCGCGAGCACGGACGCCTCAATGAGCTGTTCCGCGAACGGGGGCAGGATGTGGATCTGGCTGAACGCTATGTGCGCTTCGGCCTGCGTCAGCTGGAGCGCTTCTCGCCCCGCCTGCAACTGGCTTGCACCACCATGATGGAGCACTTCACCGCACACCTGGCCGAAGAGTGGCTCACCAACAAGGCCCTGACCGAATCATCCGATCCGGAGATGCTCAAGCTCTGGTACTGGCACGCGCTGGAAGAGCTGGAGCACAAATCCGTGGCCTACGACGTGTTCGAGCTCATCGGCGGCACGCAGAAAGAGCGCAAACAAGCCGGCTGGCTGGTCGGCACCTTCGTGATGCCTTTCGTGGTCGCAGCCTGGGTGCGCCTGCTGATCAAGGAGGGGCACTTGTTCAACCGTGCAGAGAACCGCCGTGGCTACAGGGCGCTATTCGGACGCGGTGCGCTGATCAGCAACGTGCTTCGCCACATGCCCAAGTTCTGGCGCCGCAAGTTTCACCCACAGCAGCAGCAAACGCAGGAACTGGAAGAGACCTGGCGCGCTCGACTGTTCGGACCGCAGGGGGATCTGATCGAGGTCTACCGCAACCCCAAGGCTACAGCCTGAACTTGCCAACCACTTGCGTCAGCGTCTGCGCTTGAGACTTCAGACTCTCTGCTGCAGCTGCTGACTCCTCAACCAGCGCAGCGTTCTGCTGCGTCATCTGGTCGAGTTGCGTCACAGCCGAGTTGATCTGGCCAATGCCCTGCGATTCCTGCTCGGCAGCCTGCGTGATCTCGCTGATGATCTGGGTCACGCGCTCGACGCCGGCCACGATGTCCTGCATCGAAACGCCGGCTTCTTGCACCAGCTTCGTCCCCGCTTCCACACGTTCGGTGGACGAGTTGATCAGCGATTTGATCTCACGCGCGGCATCAGCGCTGCGCTTGGCCAACGATCTCACCTCGCCAGCCACCACGGCAAAACCGCGCCCTTGTTCACCAGCACGCGCGGCCTCAACGGCTGCATTGAGGGCCAGGATGTTCGTCTGGAAGGCAATGCCATCGATCACGCTGATGATTTCGTTGATCTTGCGCGAGGCCGTGTCAATGTCAGCCATGTTGGATACGACCTGTTCCATGACATTGCCGCCACGCTTGGCCGCGTCCGAGGCGGAGTGGACCAGGCTGTTGGCCGAGCGCGCGGACTCCACCGTGTGACGCACGGTGCCGGTCAACTGCTCCATGGACGAAGCCGTTTGCTGCAAGCTGGAAGCTGTGTTCTCTGTGCGGTTGCTCAAATCCTGATTGCCTGCGGCGATCTCGGATGAAGATTGCCCGATCGAGTTCGCCGCGGACTGCACCGTCAGCAGCGACGAGGACAGCTCGCGCACCATGCGCCCGAGCGCATCCAGCAACTGCCCGACCTCGTCATTGCGTTGGCTGTGAATGTCCTGATCAAAATGCCCTTGCGCCACCTCTTCGGCAGCATGCGCAGCCAGATGAACATCGCGAATGATCCGGCCTTGCGTCAGCCAGGCATAGCCAAAGGCACCACCGGCACCCAACAGGCACAACAAGGCAATCAACATGATCTGACGGCTGGCACTGGCCTCCATGGCCAGGGCATCCTGGTTTGACTGCTGCTGCACCTTGCCCACCAGCACACCCAACTGGCCAATCATCTTCTTGTATTGCTCGTCGGTAGCCTGCATGGCCGCCACGCCGG
>NZ_SCTN01000486.1 GCF_004297345.1 Aquabacterium sp.
TGACGCTGGCGGGCTACTACTTTGGCAACATCCCGTTCGTGAAGACCCATCTGGACAAGATCATCTGGGCGATGATTTTGCTGCCGGGCGCCCTGGCGATATTTGGCACTTGGCGTGCTGGCCGCAAGACGGCTTCTGCCCAATAAACTCACCCATTGATGCTGGGTGCTGGCCTCCGATGTCAGCAGCCTGAATAAAGTAAAGCGCCTCGGCCTGCTGGCCTGGAGGCGCTTTTCTTTTGGCGGCTCTATGGCGCCTTACTGCACGTTACTGCGCATCACAGCGCGCGGTTGCGGGCCAGCGGCGGATTCTTGGCAAAGTAGCGCTGGATGCCTTGCAGCAAGGCGTCGGCCAGTTCGCGCTGGTAGTCGTCGTCCTGAAGCTTGGATTCTTCTTCCGGGTTCGAGATGAAACCGGTCTCGACCAGGATGGAGGGGATGTCCGGTGCTTTGAGCACGGCAAAGCCCGCCTGCTCAACCTTGCCGCGATGCAGCTTGCCGATCTTGCCCAGGTGGCCCAGCACGGCGTTGCCCAGCTTGAGGCTGTCCTTGATCTGCGCGGTGGTGGACATGTCGAGCAGGGTGCGCATCACGGTTGCATCCTTGTTCTTGATGTTGACACCACCTACCTGATCGGACGAGTTTTCCTTTTGCGCCATCCAACGCGCGGCCGCACTCGATGCGCCGGTTTCAGACAGCGCGAACACCGATGCGCCACGCGCCTGCGGGTTCATGAAAGCATCCGCATGGATGGACACGAACAGATCGGCCTGCACGCGGCGAGCCTTGATCACGCGCTCGTGCAAAGGCACGAAGTAGTCGGATTCGCGGGTCAGCATGGCGCGCATGCCGGGTTGTGCATTGATCAGGGCGCGCAGTTTGTGCGCCACCTTGAGCACCACGTCTTTCTCATACAGACCGCTGGGGCCGACGGCGCCGGGGTCCTCGCCGCCATGCCCCGCATCCAGCGCCACGATGACCAGGCGTTGCGCGCCGGCCTTGGCGTTGCCCAAGGGGGCGCTGTCGTTGTCTGCAAGGGTCTTATCGGCGTTGCGGTCTGCGCCTTTTTCCGGTGCCTTGTCGATGGCTTTGTCGCCAGGGCGGGAAGCGGGGGCCTTGGCTATGGCTTTGTCCTGCCCGGTTTGAGTGCTTGTTTGTGCGCCGGTTGGCGGACGTTTGAGCCCTCCGATGAAATCGCCGAGCGCGTCATTCATGGCCTCGGCCGCTTGATCGGACTGCGGATTGGGCAAAGCCGAGCGGGCGACGCCAGGTGCTGGTGTGCCGGGGGCAGGCTGTGCAGAGATGAAGGCGCCGGGGCTGCCACCGCTGGCAGGCAGGGCTGAAGCACTTGCCGCCTGGGCGTTGTTGCTGGCAGCCGGTGCATTGGGTGTGGCGGTCGGCGCTGAAGGGACGTTGCTTGGCACCTGCAACCCAGAGCGTGGATCCGGTGCGTGGGTGGGATAGAGGTCAAAAACCAGGCGATGCTGGTAGGCCGCCACAGGCGGGAGCCCAAATACTTGTGGCTTGATGGCTTGTTTCAAGTCCAGCACCAGGCGCGCCACCTTGGGACGGTTCTGCCCGACACGCACGCCAGCGATGTAGGGGTCGTCCGCTCGAACTTTGCTGACGATGTCGCGCAACTGGGCGCTCAATTCCAGGCCTTCGATGTCGATCACGAGCCGCGTCGGGTTGGCCACGGCAAAGAAGGTGGCATTGAGCGGCACATCGGATTCCAGCGTGACCCGTGTGTAATCGGCTGCCGGCCACACGCGCACGGCCAGAAGCTGCGCGCCAAAGGCCAGCTCTTTGGGGCCCAGCACCATGATCAAAGTGCCACCCAGCGCCTGCTTGAGCAGTCTTCGACGATGGGCTTGGTTCGGCTTATCCATGGCTCAATGTACCCAAGGCATGTTGACCAACCGGAGTGGCCGCTTCGATGCGCACAGTGCGGCATTCGCCCTCATCCACTTGAGGTGGGGGCTGGATGTGGATCTGCAAGTCCGCCCGGGGCAGCAGGCCTTCGGCTTTTTCGGGCCATTCAGCCAGTTTCAGGCCGGGCGCGGCGAAGATGTCGCGAAAGCCGGCGTCTTCCCATTCCTGTGGATCGTTGAAGCGATAGAAATCGAAGTGGTGGATGGTCATGCCCGGCACATCGTGGGGCTCGACCACGGCGTAGCTGGGGCTCTTGATGCGGCCTTGCACACCCAGTGCGCGCAGCAGGTGGCGGGTGAAGGTGGTTTTGCCAGCGCCCAGGGTGCCATGCAGTTCGATATAGGCAGAATGCCCGGCCAGCAAGCCAGGTTGGAGTGCCTGGGCCAATTCTTCGGCCATGGCTGCGCACGCGGCCTCATCTTTCCAGATGAAGTCGCGCACCACATTCGGTTGCGCTTTGCTTGCTACGATCGTCACATGCGTCATGTACTTCAGTCACCTCATTCTGGCGAATCGGGCCGGACGGCCGACCTCGCTCAGGTCATGGCGAACTTGCGCCAATGGGCGACAGAACTGGGATTTTCTCAGATTGGCGTAGCTGATGTCGACTTGTCAAGTGCTGAAGCCCCTTTGTTGGACTGGCTGGCGCGTGGTTTCCACGGGGAAATGCACTACATGGCCAGCCATGGGCTCAAGCGCGCGAGGCCTGCGGAGCTGGTGCCGGGCACGGTCAGGGTCATCACGGCACGCATGGATTATCTGCCAGCATCCGTGCCTGATGGCTGGCAAACCATCGAGTGGGATCGTCTGAGCAGGCCGGATGCCGCTACCGTGTCCATGTACGCGCGTGGCCGGGACTATCACAAGGTGTTGCGCGCGCGCCTGCAGAAGCTGGCAGACAAGTTGACCGAGATGGTTGGCCCGTTCGGCTACCGCGTGTTCACCGATTCGGCGCCTGTGCTGGAGGTCGAGCTGGCCAGCCGCAGCGGCCTGGGCTGGCGCGGCAAGCACACCTTGTTGTTGTCTCGTGAGGCGGGGTCGAGCTTCTTTCTGGGTGAGTTGTTTGTGGACATGGCGCTGCCTGTGACGGCGCCCGAGCCTGCGCATTGCGGTTCTTGCCAAGCCTGTATCGACGTTTGCCCGACGCAGGCGATTGTGGGCGAGCGCCTGGTGGATGCGCGCCGTTGCATCTCCTACCTCACGATCGAGCAGCGTGGCCCGATTCCCATCGAGTTGCGCCCCTTGATGGGCAACCGCATCTACGGCTGTGACGATTGCCAGCTTGCCTGCCCCTGGAACAAGTTTGCCCGTCGTGCCGTGCTGCCGGATTTCGATGTGCGGCCCGCGATGCAGGATCCCGACTTGCTGCATCTGTGGCAATGGGACGAGGCGACGTTCCTGCGGCAAACCGAAGGCAGCCCCATTCGGCGAATCGGGTTTGCGAGCTGGCAGCGCAATATCGCGGTGGCCTTGGGCAATGCCTTGCGGTCTGATACGCTTGGCGAGGCGAGGAAGACCGCCATGCGTGAGGCGCTGTCAGGCTGGCTGCGTCAGCCGCCCCCATTCGCTGAAGCTGAGGAAGCGCTGGTGCGCGAGCACGTTCAATGGGCGCTCGCGCAATGAGCTGAATTGGCTGATTTGCTTGAGTCGGCCGATTTGTTCAGCTGGTCGCAGCAGGCTTGGCCACCACCACACACTCGCGTCGCAGCAAAGCCATGGCGTCGTTGTGCGAGGTGATGGCGTCGCTGAGCAGCAGGGGTTGGGCTTCCTGCAGGAACAGGCGCCACAGCTCGACATAACCTTCGCGCAAGGCGCTGGGCGCGTGGGCCTGGATGAAGGCCTTGGCCTTTTCCGGATGCAGCCCAGTCTTGCGGATCTTGCGGATCAGGGTGGCGGCGCTGCTTTCGGTCATGCTGATCTTGGGTGCGCTGCCTGCCGCGATGTGCAGGAACACGGTCAGCAGGGCGTCTTCATCGGTCTGCCCCAAGGTGGCCTTGCGCCATTCGTTAGAGGCGCTGCGCTCGTGATGGTCGATCTCGGCCAGGGCGTCTTCGATCCAGAAGTAGCGCCCCATGAAGGCCGTCGTCTGCGTGAACAGCTTGCGTGGCGACGCACTGGCATCCAGGATGCGCGGCATCTCTGCCAGCACCGATTGGCGCACGGACTCAACAGCGGCGTGCAGATGCGCGGGCAGGTCTTCGGGCACGACGATGGCGTCTTCGCTGGCCAGCATGGGTTGGCGGCGCAGCACGCCGATGGTCTTTTCGAAGCCAATCCAGTCGGGCAGGGTGTCTCGGCCCACGGCTTCGATCAGCAAGGCCGTGCGGATCACCGCTTCAGCTTCGGCGCCGAATTCTTCCAGCTCTTCGTCACTCACGTCGAGTTGGTCGGCCATCCAGGTGGCCGCTTCAATCAGGTCGGTTGCATGCCGGCGCGTGGCCAGTTCGGCGCGGTAGTCGGATAGAGGCCGCAGGCTCCACTTGGCCATGTGCGGGATCATCTCGTCCGTGAAGCCTTTGCGCTCGCTCATGCCGAAGTGCGAGCTTTGCGGCATTGCAATCAGCTTCTTGAGCATGTCCGAGCCACCTTTGGAGCGCGACAGCAGCGAGTTGTCCCGCAATGATTCGGCAGCACGGTGCACGTCTCCCTGGCAGGACTCTTCCAGGAAGAGGCTGACGAGGTTGATCATGCGCTCTCTGGCTTTTTCCAGCTCCGGGCGCAGGAACTCGCTGCCGAAGTAGCCGGCGATCTGGACCATGCCCTTGGGCGCTTCCACGCACATGGCATCGAGCTTGGCCTGGTTGATGAGACCGTTGGCCACGCCGTATTGCAAGGCCTTTTCGAAAAAGGGCCGGGCGTCGTAGAGCGAGATGGCGGCGGGTGCCGCCGTCGCTTGCGCTGCGTCTGAGGGCATGCTGGACTCGTTCATGTTGGATCGCCGCTCCGATCAGATCGCGGATTCTTCGTCCGGGTCGATGGCGGCCTGGGTGATGCGGCCACGGTCGGTGTCGCCGGTTTCCACCTTGCCGTCGCTCTCTTCGGCGTCTTCTTCGTCATCGCCTGGTGCGTCTTCGCCGCGTGCGGCCTTGGCGCGCAGTACCAGCAGCATCTCGATGAAGAGGTCAGGGCATTGGTAGCGCAGCAGCCAGGCCAGTTCCATCCAGTCGTTGTCAGCCACTTCATCGTGTTGCAGCACGGGGCGCACGTGCGCCGAGTTCAGCAGCGCTTGCTCGGGCATCATCTGGCCGTCGTCTTCCATCGTGTCGAAGTTGCCCGTGCGGGCAAAGCTTTCGACGCGGCTCCACTTGTCGGCGAAGTAGTTGGCCAGGGCCTCGCTGCCGCCTTCCAGATCGGCCAGCGCTTCCAGGAACTCGATCGGGTCTGCATCTTCACGGAAGATGATCGAGTTGATCATGCCGCGCAGGTGGGTGTGCTGAAGGTCCTTGTAGCGCTTTTCGATGACGACCGCTTTGGCAAACTGCTCGGGCGAGATCAGCATGTTGATGACCGAGTCCTTGGACGGGTCGTACTCGCGGATGACGGCGAGGATGTCCTTCGGCGGCAGTTGTTCCAGGACGACCATCAGTGCCTTGTCGCCTTCCTTGTCGGCCAGATCGACCAGGATGGCTTCGGCGCCCACGATGTCGCCCGCAGCGATGAGGCTCTGGGTTTGCTGGATGAGTGCAATCTCGTTCATGGTGTGGGTGCTCGCTCAGTCTTTGCGGTCGAAGCCTTGTTCGGCCAGCCAGTCGGCGCCGGCCTCTTCACGAGCTCGGGTGTCGTCGTCATCGTCGTTGTCCACGTACTCGCGGCTTTCGTCGTCGTGGTCTTCGCGCTCGGTGCGGTCTTCGCGTTCGTCTGCGTCCTCGTCATCTGCATCATCAGACGCGGCCATGGGACGGCCATCAGGCTTGTCGTACAGATAGACCAGCGCGGCGGCAATCGTCATGAAGCGCTGGCCATCGGCTTGCTGCAGGAAGGTCTCGACCAGTGATTGAACGGCTGGCAAAACCTGAACGGCGCCGCGAATGTCATCCCATTCAGGGATGTCGTCGATCTCCAGGCTCACGATCTGGTTCATCACGGCGGGCTGGGTGAAGCGAAAGCCTTGGTGGAACAAGACGGCCACCATTTCAGGTGCCGTTTCCGTCATCTGCAACAGGAAATCAAGCGATTTGCGCTTGTCGGCCAGCCGTTTGCGCAGCACGTCGCGGCCATCCGTGTCGGAGGTGAGGTCGTCCATTTCCGCCTGGTAGGCAGCGCGCAGATCGTGGAAAGCGGGGGAGAGATTCATGGCGTGGGTCGGGCGCGAGGGAGCGTAATCAGGAGTGAATCGTGGCCATGGCGAGGCCTGATCAGGTCAAGCGATGGCAGGCAGGTGGCGTTGCTGGCGTGTGGCTCAAAGGAGCGCGCTGAAGTAGTTCAGCCAGATGTCGCGCGCCGTGTCGATGGGGCTGTCGAGCAGGTTGCGTCGGCGGTTGTCATCGTAGGCCTGGCGCTTGTCGGGATCCGACAGCACATCGTAAGCCTCTTGCACAGCGCGAAAACGAGCCGGTGCTTCCGGAGCCGTGTTGCGGTCCGGGTGATAGAGCGAAGCCTTCTGGCGGAAGGCCTTTTTGATGTCGGCCAGCGTGGCCGCGCTGCCCAGGCCGAGGGCGGCGTAGTGGTCGGTCATGGTTGCCGCAAAAACGTGAACGGAGCTGAACTGTACTGGATCCGCTGCGCGGGCGGACTGTTTTGGACGAAAGATGCGGGCTGTCCGCGTGCCAACCCGTCAGCGCGTCGCTGGGCTTACTGGCCTTGTTGCAGGAGCTGGAGCAAGGCCGGCGTGGGGTAGCCGTCGGCGGGCAGGCCGGCACTGCGCTGGAATTGCTGCAGCGCCGAGCGCGTGGCGGGGCCCATCTGGCCGTCCGGCTTGCCGCTGTCGAAGCCGCGTTGGTTCAGGGCGGTCTGCAAGGCCAGCATCTCGCTTCGGGTCAGGTTGCGCAAATCCCTGGGCCAAGGCGCTTGAACGGCTGAGCCCCCCGAGATGCGTTGCGCCAGCAGGCACACCGTGAGTGCGTAACTCATCGAGTTGTTGTAGCGCAGGATGGTTCGGTAGTTGCGGCCCACGATGAAGGCCGGGCCGCGCGCACCTGCCGGCAACAAAATGGCTGCGTCTGTCACGTTGGGCAAGGGTGTGCCGTCCAGCGTGCGGACACCTTCTTCGGCCCATTGGGCGGTGGCTTGCCGCAAGGCCGGTTCCGTGCGTGAGGGATCGAACCCCGCCGGCAACTGGACTTCAATGCCCCAGGTTTCATCGGCGCGCCAGCCGGCGCGGGCCAGGAAGTTGGCCGTGGAGGCCAGCACGTCGGCCATGCTGCCCCAGATATCCCGGCGCCCGTCGCCATCGGCATCAACGGCATACGCCAGGTAAGAAGATGGCATGAACTGGGTCTGGCCCATGGCGCCAGCCCAAGAACCGACCATGCGCGGGCTTTCAATGTCGTGTCGCTGGACGATTTTCAAGGCGGCCAGCAACTCGCTGCGTGCCCAGCTTTCTCTGCGGCCTTCGAAGCCTAGCGTGGCCAGCGCATCAAAGACCGAGACATCGCCATAGTTGCTGCCGTAATTGCTTTCGAGCCCCCATACCGCCATCAAGATCGGGCCGGGTATGCCGTAGCGCGTGGTGGCCGCATCAGCTTCTGCCTTGTACAGCGCCAGCTTTTGCTGGCCGTTGGCAACGCGCTGCGCCGACACGATGGCCTCCACGTAGTCCCACAGCGGGCGCGTGAATTCGGGTTGGGCACGGTCCTGCTCCACGGCGCGTGGCCTGAGGTGCACGTTATCGAGTGTGGCGTGGAGCGTGTCTTCGTCAATGCCGGCAGACCGGGCCGTGACCCTGAATTGATCGACCCACTGCTGGAAGCGCTGATCAACTGGAAGCGTTTTGGCAGACGCTGCCTCGCGTGTGTCAGGCGGCTCCGGCTCGGTGGCGGATTGCGGTGCTGACTGTGGCAAAGCGTGTGAGTCAGCTGGTGCTTTTTGAGGGGCGGATACGCATCCAGACAAAACCGCGAGTATCAGCAGGAGCAGCGATCGGTGTTGGATCAGGTTGATGGCGGGGCGGTGCAAGGGCATGGGAACACGGCAAGAAAGGGATAACGATGCGAGCCGGGACAGCATGCCATATGCGAT
>NZ_SCTN01000487.1 GCF_004297345.1 Aquabacterium sp.
CCACCACGACACAAAAGCGCCAGCGCATCATGGCTGCCGTTCTATTGGTGGCTGTATCACCCAGCTTCGTGGTTCAACAGTGAGATCCACAACATGAGTTCTACCAGCCGACGCGCCTTCCTGCATCGCGCCGCAGCCATGTCGTCGCTGGGGGCTGCAGCGCCTCTGGCTCTCAACTTTGGCGCCATCACGCGTGCTGCCGCACAATCCACGGGCGGCAGCAGCGACTACCGTGCCCTGGTCTGTATCTACCTGAATGGTGGGAACGACGCGTTCAACACTGTACTGGCCACAGACTCAAGCTCCTGGACGCACTACACCAACCAAAGGCGTCCCAACGATGGGGGCAACTCCATCGCGTTGATGCCAGTGGGCACCCCCACCGACGGTGCTGCGGCCGCGAGCAGACCGGAACGACTTGGCGGGGTCTTGCCGATCAGTCATGCTGGGCGTGCGGTTCACGCCACCAGGCAGTTCGCGCTTCACCCTGCACTGCCTCAAGTGCAAAGCCTCTATCAAAACGGCAAGGTGGCAGTACTGGCCAACGTCGGCACGTTGACGCGCCCGACCGTCAAGGCCGACTGGTCTAACACCCGCCAAAGTAAACCCGCCAAACTGTTCTCGCACAACGACCAGCAGTCGACCTGGCTGTCTTTTCATCCGGAAGGCGCCAGCGAGGGTTGGGGGGGGCGTATGGCTGACCTCCTGATGCAAAGAAACGGTGTGGGGCACGATGCAGCGGATGCCCTCGTGATTCAGCGCTCGTTCACGTGCATGACGCCAGCAGGTGCCAATGTCTGGCAGGCCGGTCACGACGTCTTGCCATATCAAAGCAGCGGTACCGGCGTACTCAGTCTGGGTAGCGGCGGACAGATCTACGGCAGCAGCAGCCTGCAAAACGCCGTAGCCAATGTGATGGGCAAGTTGAACGCGGACGGCTCACCCAGCATCACCGCCCGTAACGCCTTTGCGGCCGATCATCAGAAGGTTGCGCAAAGAGCCTTCCAGGCCAGCGGCATGCTGAGCAGCTTGTTTCCGGCATTGGGTGTTGCCCCTTGGAGCACACCAGGTGTGACCACCCCGAGCAATGACGCCTTGCTCAAATACGTGAGCCCGACGAGTGGCAGTCTCACCTTCAACCCGCTTGCCCAGCAGTTGCAAATGGTGGCCCGTTTGATAGATGCGAACCGCACGGCCAGCCTGGGCATGAAACGGCAGTTCTTCCTGGTTCAGCTCGGCGGCTTTGACACCCACACGAACCAGATCGCCGATCATGCAGAGCGCATGGCGCAACTCAACCATGCGATGAGTTACTTCGATCAGGTTCTGTCCAACATGCCCAGCGGCAACATGAGTGCGCAAGTCACCACGTTCACCGCATCGGAATTCGGCAGAACGTTCACCAACAATGGCAATGGCACAGACCACGGTTGGGGTGGCCACCACCTGATCATGGGCGGGGCCGTGATCGGCACCGAGGTGTATGGCACCTTCCCTCAATACAGCACGGCCAGCAGCACGGGCGTGTTCAGCAGCGACGACCAGATTCAGAACGGCGTACTGATTCCCACCACATCGGTGGACCAGTACGCCTACACCCTGGGCCGCTGGATGGGCGTGTCAGACAGCGCCCTTCAGGGTAGTTACGATGGCGACCCCAATGCGATCCTGCCCAACTTGCGCCAGTTCAACAGCAACAGCTACAACCTGGGCTTCATGACGGCCTGATTGCCCGTGAAGCGACCGGATCAGTCGTCTTACAACAAGGCCTTGAGATACTGACCGGTGTGGCTACCTTCATGTGAGGCGATGTCCTCGGGTGTCCCTGCGATCAGCAATCGTCCACCGCCAGAGCCCCCTTCCGGGCCCATGTCGATCAACCAGTCGGCCGTCTTGATGACGTCCAGGTTGTGCTCGATGATCACGATGGTGTTGCCGGCATCACGCAGTTGATGCAGCACCTTGAGCAGCAAGGCGATGTCATGGAAGTGCAGGCCCGTGGTGGGCTCATCAAGGATGTAGAGCGTGCGGCCTGTGTCGCGCTTGGACAGCTCCAGCGCCAGCTTGACGCGCTGCGCTTCACCGCCTGACAAGGTCGTGGCAGCCTGCCCCAATCGGATATAGCCCAGGCCCACATCCATCAGCGTCTGCAACTTGCGTGCGATCGAGGGCACGGCGCTGAAGAAGGCCAAGGCGGCCTCGACCGTCAGGTCCAGGATCTCGTGGATGTTCTTGCCCTTGTAGAGGATCTCCAGCGTCTCGCGGTTGTAGCGCTTGCCGTGACAGACGTCGCAAGGCACGTAGACATCGGGCAGGAAGTGCATCTCGACCTTGAGCACGCCATCACCCTGGCAGGCCTCGCAGCGGCCACCGGCCACGTTGAAGGAGAAGCGCCCGGCGTTGTAGCCGCGTTCGCGCGCGGCGGGCACATCGGCCATCAGCTCGCGGATAGGCGTGAACAGACCGGTGTAGGTAGCGGGGTTGCTGCGCGGCGTGCGGCCAATGGGCGACTGGTCCACATTGATGACCTTGTCGAACAGCTCCAGGCCTTCGATCTCATCATGCGGCTCGGGCTCGGCATGGCTCTGGTAGAGCTTCTTGGCCACGGCTGCATACAGGGTGTCATTGACCAAGGTGGACTTGCCGGAGCCGGATACACCGGTCACGCAGGTCAGCAGGCCCACCGGCAAATCGACGGTCACGCCCTTGAGATTGTGGCCGCGAGCATTGACCACGCGCAGGCGCGGCGTTTCATCCGTGAAAGCGTGACGCTTGGATGGCACCTCGATGCGCAAGGCTCGGCCCAAGTACTGACCCGTGAGGCTGTCCGGGTTGCGCATGATGTCTTCGGGTCTGCCTTGGGCCAGCACTTTGCCGCCGTGCACGCCAGCACCCGGCCCCATGTCTACCACGTGGTCTGCGGCGCGGATCATGTCTTCGTCGTGTTCGACCACGATGACGCTGTTGCCCAGATCCCGCAGGTGCTGCAGTGTGCCGATGAGGCGGTCGTTGTCGCGCTGATGCAGGCCGATGCTGGGCTCATCGAGCACATACATCACGCCGGTCAGGCCGGAGCCGATCTGCGAAGCCAGTCGGATGCGTTGCGCTTCGCCGCCTGAGAGCGTGTCGGCGCTGCGATCGAGGCTGAGGTAGTTCAGGCCCACATCGTTGAGGAAGCGCAGGCGCGATCGGATCTCGCTGACGACCTTCGAAGCGATCTCGGCCTTGGCGCCTTGCAGGTGCAGTTGCTCGAAGTAGTGATGCGCTTCGGCCAGCGTGGCGTGCGCGATCTCGAAGATGGCGCGTGTCTCGCCCGTGTTGGCATCCAGCAGCTTGACGTTGCGGGCTTCGGTACGCAGGCGCGTGCCGTGGCAATCAGGGCAAGCCTTGGGCTGCTGATAGCGAGCCAGTTCTTCGCGCACGGCCGCGGAATCCGTCTCCTTGAAGCGGCGCTCGAAGTTGGGAATGATGCCTTCGAAGGCATGCGTGCGTTTGACCTTGCGCTTCTTGCCCGATGGACCATCGGCCTCGTAGACGAACTCGATCTCTTCTTCGCCTGAGCCGTAGAGCACCACCTGTTGCACATGGGCGGGCAGCTCTTCGAAAGGCTGTTCCATGTCGACACCATAGTGTTTGCCGAGGCATTCGATCAGGCTGTAGGTGTAGGGGTTACGGCGATCCCAGCCTTTGACGGCACCACTGGCCAAACTCAATGATGGAAAGCCCACCACGCGCTGGGGATCAAAGGCGATCACATGGCCCAGACCGTCGCAGGTCGGGCACGCGCCCACGGGCGAGTTGAACGAGAAGAGACGCGGCTCCAGTTCGGCCAGCGAGTAGCTGCACACCGGGCAGGCGAACTTGGCAGAGCACAGGTGCTCGGCGCCCGTGTCCATCTCGAAGGCCAGCGCACGGCCATCGGCCAGGCGCAAGGCGGCTTCGAAGCTTTCGGCCAAGCGCTGCTGCATGTCGGGCTTGACCTTGAGTCGGTCCACGACCACGTCGATGTCATGCTTTTCGTTTTTGACCAAGGGCTTGAGATCGGCCGCCTCGACGATCTGACCGTTGATGCGAAAACGCACATAGCCTTGCGCCTGCATGTCGGCAAACAGCTCGGCGTGTTCACCTTTGCGATCACGCACCACAGGCGCGAGCACCATCAGCTTGGTGTCTTCGGGCAGGCCCAGCACCATGTCCACCATCTGGCTGACGCTTTGTGCCTGCAGGGGTACGTGGTGATCAGGGCAGAACGGTGTGCCAGCGCGGGCGTACAGCAGGCGCAGGTAGTCGTGGATCTCGGTGACCGTGCCCACGGTCGAGCGCGGGTTGTGGCTGGTCGCCTTCTGTTCGATGCTGATCGCGGGCGACAGGCCCTCGATGACGTCCACATCGGGCTTGTCCATCAGCTGCAGGAACTGGCGGGCGTAAGCGCTCAAGCTTTCGACATAGCGGCGCTGGCCTTCGGCGTACAGCGTGTCGAAAGCCAGACTGGATTTGCCCGAGCCAGACAGGCCGGTGATCACCACCAACTGATGGCGAGGCAGATCCAGGTCGATGTTTTTCAGATTGTGGGTGCGGGCCCCTCGGATCTGGATCAGGGGGTTGTCGCCCCGGGGTCGAGCTGCGGGCTTGGCGGGAGCGTCAGGGGAATCGGAGCGAGACATCGGCGGATCTGAGCAAGATGAGGGCCCGACCTGCGTCGCGCCCTCGGCAAAAAAGCAACCGATCATGATACGTCGGCTTCACTCTCCCGCGCTACCGCCCTTCCAGATGCCGACAGGCATGCTGGGCGGGCCCTGCTCCTTATTGCCCCATCAGGTTCTTCTGGAAGAAAGCGGTCTGCTTGGCCACCACTTGTTCGAACAAGGGCCCTG
>NZ_SCTN01000488.1 GCF_004297345.1 Aquabacterium sp.
CAGGCGCAGGTCGCCATAGCGTGTGAACAGGTGGCCATTGCGTGCATTGCGCGTGGGCATCACGCAGTCGAACATGTCTACGCCCGTGGCCACGCCGGCGATCAGGTCTTCCGGTGTGCCCACGCCCATCAGGTAGCGCGGCTTGTTGGCGGGCAGCTTGGGTGTGATGTGGTTCATCACGCGCAGCATCTCGTCCTTGGGTTCGCCCACGCTCACGCCGCCGATGGCATAGCCAGGCAAGTTCAGGTCCACCAGGCCGGCCAGCGATTCTTCGCGCAGGTTGGGGAACATGCCGCCTTGTACGATGCCGAACAGGGCATTGGGGTTCTGCAGCTTGTCGAACTCGGTGATGCAGCGCTTGGCCCAGCGCAGGCTGAGTTCCATCGACAGGCGGGCTTCCCTTTCGGTGGTGATGTGGCCCAGCGACTTGTCGCCCTTCCAGTAAGGCGTGCACTCGTCGAACTGCATGACGATGTCCGAGTTCAGAATGGTCTGGATCTGCATGCTGATCTCGGGCGTGAGGAACAGCTTGTCGCCATTGACAGGCGAGGCAAAGCGCACGCCTTCTTCGCTGATCTTGCGCATCTCGCCCAGCGACCACACCTGAAAGCCGCCCGAGTCCGTCAGGATGGGCTTGTTCCAGCTCTCGAACTTATGCAGGCCACCGAACTGCTTCATGATGTCCAGGCCGGGGCGCATCCACAGGTGGAAGGTGTTGCCCAGGATGATCTGCGCGCCCATCTCTTCCAGCGAGCGTGGCATCACGCCCTTGACCGTGCCGTAGGTGCCCACGGGCATGAAGATGGGGGTCTGGACCACGCCGTGGTTCAGCGTGAGGCGGCCGCGTCGGGCTTCGCCTTCTGTCTTGATGAGATCGAATGTCAGCATGGTGTGTGGGTGTTCAGCAGCGCATCGTCAGGCCATGGCGACCGTCGTGCGCCTGGCGTTGAGCCGCTCCAGCAGGCGTTCGCTGCGGAATGGTTTGGACAGGACTTCCAGGCCCGAGGCGCTCAGGCGGGCGATCTCGGCGGGGTCGGTGTCGCCCGAGATGATCAGTGTTTGCAGGTTCTTGCCATGGGCGCGCATGTGCACACCCAGCGTCTGCACCAGGTGCAGGCCATTGATGCCGGGCAAGCGGTAATCGGTGATCAGCGTGTCGGGCAGATCTTCGTCATCGCTGTTCTCCATGATGGTGGGGAGTTCATCCAGCAGCGATTCACCATCAGGCCAGGATCGGGTGCGGGCGCCCCAGCTGTGCAGCATCTCGCCAATGGCGCGGCGCAGCAGCATGTCGTCTTCAACCAGCCAGATCACGCGGCCGGCCAGAGGCTGAGTGGGCGCCTCCACCACTTCAACGCGCTTGTGGGCAACGAGGTTGAGCGGCAGCTCGATGGCAAAGCATGAACCTCGGCCCACGCGGGATCGAACCGATACCTGCTCGCCCAGGATGGACGCCGTGCGGCGCACGATGGCCAGGCCCAGGCCGATGCCGCGATTGCGGTCTCGCGCCGAGTTGCCGACCTGGTAGAACTCTTCAAAGATGCGGTCAAGCTGATCGGGGGCGATGCCGATGCCGGTGTCCCAGACCTCGATGCGCAGGCGGTGTTTGCCACGTCGGCGCGCCGCTACCAGTACGCCGCCACTTTGTGTGTAGCGGATGGCATTGGCCACCAGGTTGCGCAATACGCTGTGCAGCAGCATGGGGTCTGTCAGCACCATCAGTTGCGCACCGTTGGGGCCGCGAGGCAACCTGAAGCGCAGGCGCAGGCCCTTGCCGTCGGCGGCGCTCTTTTCGTGCACGCGCACGGCCTGGAACACGTCGTGCAGCCCGACCGATTGGAACTCGGGCTTGACCGCACCAGCGTCCAGCTTGGAGATGTCCAGCAGACCAACGAGCAGCGATTCCATGGAGGCGACAGCCTCGTCCAGCATGTTGGTCAGGTCCTTGACCTCGGGCTCCTTGGCCTGTTGTCGCAAGAGACTGACCAGCAGGCCGATGGCGGCAGTCGGCTGGCGCAGGTCATGGCTGGCAGCGGCCAGGAAGCGCGTCTTGGACTGGTTGGCCGCCTCCAGGGCGCGGGTGCGCTCGGCGACTCGTTCTTCCAGCGTGATGTTCATGCGCTCGGCCAGGTTCATGGCTTCGATGAACTTGCTCATCAGCGTGAGCGCAAAACCCAGGAAGATGATGGGCACGCAGTAGGGCGTCCAGTACAGCGAGGTCACGTCCAGATAGGGCGTGAGGAAGAGGTAGTCGTGCGCCACGCTGATGAAGGTGCCCACCGGGCCCAGCGTCATCGCGATGGCTTCCAGCCAATGGCGTGTCCAGGCGGTGAGCACCACACGCACCACAACCAGGATGCCGCAAACCATCAGGATGGGGTAGGCCACCAGGCGCAATGTGTCCAGATACGGCGTGCCCATGGCCAGCAGGCCGATGACGGGGAAGCCAAAACCCATGAGGCGCAATGGCCACAGCAGCCTGGTGAGCGAGATGTTGGCGTAGCTCAGGCCGAACAATGCCACGTAGTAGGTGCTCACGGCTTGTGCCGCGAAGAAGAACCAATCCACCACGGGCGCAGGCCAGTTGATGGTTTCGACGAAGTACAGCGCATTGCGGCCGCACATGACCAGCATCAGACAGCCGAAGTAGCCGAAGATCACATCGCGTGGTCGTGCGCGCCAGGCCAGCAGCAGAAACAGCGCCATGCCAGCTACAGACATGTTGAGCGTCTGGGGCAGGTCGACCGTCAGGCCGACCCAGCGGTCGAAGTCATCACGCATGTCGCTCAGCGGGCCGGCTTGCATCGGCGCGATGCCAGGCTTGCGGAAGGGGTTCATGCGCACATCGATCTCGATGTCGTTGTCTCCGGCCAGCAGCACGTTGACGGGCAGCTCGATCAGGTAGGGCAGGGTGGCCATGCTGGTGATGGCTTGTCCTTCCATGTGCCGTGTACTGAGTTGGATGCCGTTGACGGTGACGCGGTGGTTGCCCGGCAGCCGGTCAATGCGCAGCGCCCATGGCACAACGGGCGAGCGCGGCATGTACAGGCGAGCCCGATAACAGCCGACAGCCGGGGGTTTCATACCCATGGCCTTCCAGTCATCCGGCAGCTTGACCGTGCGGCCTTCTTGTTGCTCGGCGCAGCTACCTGGCGACAACGTGGCCTGGTCCATGACGAAGCTGCTCTCGGCCCAGGCCGCACTTGTCAGCCACAGCGAGAACCCGATCAGCCAGGCCAGCAAGCGTCTGAGCCTGGATGCTGCGAGGAGGTCAAGGTTCATTCCCATGATGTGTTGTTTATCGTTGGATCAGCATGGCATCGCCATAGCTGAAGAAGCGGTATCGCTGTGCGATGGCATGTCGATAGATCTGTTTGACATGCTCATAGCCCGCTAGCGCGCTGACCAACATCATCAGGGTGCTTTTGGGTAGGTGGAAGTTCGTGACCAGCACATCCACCACCTTGAACTGGAAGCCTGGGGTGATGAAGATGGCCGTGTCTCGGCTGCCGGCCTGAAGGATATGGCCTTCAGGGGTGTTCAGGGCTGCCGATTCCAGCGCACGCAAGGTGGTGGTGCCCACGGAGACCACGCGGCCACCTGCCGCCTTGGTGGCTTCGATGGCCGCCACGGTGGATTCGGGCACGTTGAACCATTCGCTGTGCATCTTGTGCTCGGCCAGGTTGTCTGTGCGTACGGGCTGGAAGGTGCCGGCGCCCACGTGCAGGGTCACCTCGGCAGTGCGGATGCCTTTGGCGGCCAATCGCGCCAGCACGGCCTCGTCGAAGTGCAAGGCGGCGGTCGGGGCGGCCACAGCGCCGGGTTGCGACGCGAACACGGTCTGATAGCGGCGCACGTCATCGGCATCGTCGGCGTGCGTGATGTAGGGGGGCAGGGGCACGTGGCCGTGTTGCTCCAGCAGCACCAGCGGGTCGGCTTCAAAACGCAGGTGGA
>NZ_SCTN01000560.1 GCF_004297345.1 Aquabacterium sp.
CTTCGCCGCGGGCGCCGCCAGTAGGATGATCTTGCACAATAGGCCGAGTTGCAGCTGCGTCTGACGAATCAGTTCCTTACCTATGCCAGAGCGTTGATACGACTCGTCCACGGCCAAATCCGATAAGTAGCAACAGTAAGAAAAATCCGTCACCGAGCGCGCCACGCCCACCAGCTGATCGCCATCCCATGCAGTGCAGAGTAGATCCGCATGCTTGAGCATACCGGCAATGCAGGCGGCATCATTCACCGGGCGACGCAAACCCAGCGACGAACGATTCAGTACGTCGATAAATTGTTCGCTGCTAATGCTGCGGTCATGGTGATAGGTGATGTTCATATGCACACTCGTAGTTTCGCCCCTGCATTATTCTTCCAGCTCCTTACGCAACTGCACCGGCTGCACCTTCTTGCGCAAGCGAATATTGAGCATTTCGACAATCACTGAGAATGCCATGGCAAAGTAAATGTAGCCCTTCGGAATATGGAAGCCCAGCCCCTCACCCACCAGCGCGGTACCAATCAAGATCAGAAACGACAGCGCCAGCATCTTGATGGTGGGATGACGATCCACGAAGTCGGAAATCGGTCCGGCCATGAACATCATTACACCCACTGCCGCGATCACCGCAGCAATCATCACCGGCACGTGGCTCGCCATCCCCACGGCGGTAATCACCGAATCCAGCGAAAACACGATATCGATGACTGCAATTTGCACGATGGTGCTGACGAAGCTGGCCCCGCCTTTGACGTTGTGCTCGTGCTCCTCGCCTTCCAGACTACCGTGAATCTCCATGGTGCTCTTGGCGATCAGGAACAAACCGCCGCCCAGCAGGATTAAATCGCGACCGGAAATATCGCGACCGAAGACCGTAAAGAATGGCGCTTCCAAGCTCATCACCCAAGTGATGGATAGCAACAAGCCAATGCGCATCAGCATGGCCAACGATAGTCCGATGGTGCGTGCACGCGGTCGATCGGCTGCCGGCAAGCGACCGACCAGAATCGACAGGAAAATAATGTTATCGATGCCGAGCACGATTTCCAGCGCGGTCAGCACGCCGAACGCCACCCAGGCTTCCGGGTTGGTCAATAGTTCAAGCATCTCTCATTTCCTATTTTGTGGCCTATGTTGCGACGTGGCCGACCGTTCACGTTTATTGGCTTGGATGGATGCCAGCACACCGATCCCCAAGAACACCAGAATCACCAGCAAGGATAAGACGTTCGAGATCTGCACGTGATGATGCAATAACATTTTGACGCCGATGAAACCCAACACGAACACCAGGCTGATCTTCAGATACTTAAACAGGGACATCAATCCCGCCACGGCAAAATACAACGAACGCAAGCCGAGAATGGCAAAGGCATTGGACGTGAACACCAGGAATGAATCCTGCGTGACGGCGAAAATGGCGGGAATGGAATCCACTGCAAACACCACATCGGCAAGATCCACGAACAACAGTGTCACGAACAAGGGTGTGGCAGCCGAGGCGCCATTGACGCGGGTGAAGAATCGATTGCCATCCAACTGCTCGGTGATCGGATAAACCTTGCGTGCCAGCCTCACCAGCACGCTCTTGCCGGGATCGAACTCGTCTTCTTCACTCTTGAGCATGCGCGCCGCGGAGACGATCA
>NZ_SCTN01000489.1 GCF_004297345.1 Aquabacterium sp.
CTGATCACCGTTCCGCTTTGCCCCACGGCAACCAGGTTGGTGTCTGTGACCCATTTCAAGGCGCGCATGGAGTCCCCGGTGGGCAGAGGGGACTGGTACGTCCATTTCAGTCGGGTCAGGCGTGTTGCCTCACTGGTCGTGGCATCGCCAGCAGCATTTTTGACGATCACCCTGACCCAGGTGTCCTGGGTTGGTGGTGTGAAAGTTGTCAGCGTGCTGGCGGTTGCCGCGGGGATGTCTTGAAAGCCCGCTCCTTGTGAGGCACTCGTTTGCCATTGGTAGCTCAAGTCCGACCCCGCCGCGCCGACACTGAACATCGGCAGGGGCAGACCGACGCGCCACGCCTGCGGTTGTGGTTGCCTCGTGATTTGTGGGCCAGGCCGTACGGTCAAGGTCGCGATGTTGCTGATGGCGGTGCCTGCGCTGTTGAGTACCAATACTCGCAGCTTTTTGCCGTTGTCCGCTAGCGTAGAGGACGGCAGCGTCAATTCCTGGGCTACCGCACCAGTGATGTTGGCAAAGGTTGCACCAGCATCCAGGCTCACCTGCCATTGAAGCGTCGGTGCGGGCGTGCCGCCCACCACGACAGCAAAGCGCGCTGCGCTGCCCGCTCCCACCGAGACGTTGGCCGGCTGGGTGACAAGGAATGGCATGACCGGTGCCGCATTCACCGTCAGGATACCTGGTGGGCTGACAACCTTGCCTGAGGTGTTGCTTGCCACTGCGCGGTACTGCTGGCCATTGTGTGCTGCGGTCGTGGCAGGTATGGTCATCGTGGAAGATGTTTCCCCATCGATGTTCGTCCAGATCGTACCGTCGGCACTGCGTTGCCAAGTCAGGGTTGGCGCTGGTTCGCCTGTCAATGTCACACTGAAACTTGCTGTCTGACCCGAGACGACCGTCACATTGCTCGGTATGGCCGTGAACACAGGGGCGGAAAGAGGGTGCGTCACATTCAAGCGCGCATTCATGCTGGTCACGCTGCCAAGTGCGTTGGATATCACTACGCGAAACAGGGTGCCGTTGTCTCCATCGTTAGACGTTGAAAGGATCAATGTCGAACCGGCGGCATCCGGGATGTCGGTGAAGCTTGTCTCGCTGCCGCCGCGTCTTTGCCAACGGTAGGAAAGCGACGTGCCCGTTGCCGTGACGGAGAAGGTGCCGCTTTGCCCCGCAGTCAAGATCAGATCGACCGGATTGACGACCACGGAAGGTGCCACTGCCTGTGCCAGCACCCTGAGCGTCACAGGAGAGCTCGTGAGGACGGGGCCGCCATCGCTCGGCGTCAAAGTGGCCCTGAAGCTGGCCGTGTCATCTGACGCCTGGGCATTGGCCAGCGTGTAGCTGAAGCCGGTTGCGCCGGGAATGTCTACCCAAGTGCCATTGATCTGCCTTTGCCATTGAACAGTTGTCGTGCCGGTCGCTGCTACGCTAAAGGTTGCGGGTTGTCCGTTGGTCACCATGACATCTCCCGGCTGCGAAAGGACCTTCGCAGAAGGTGACGATTCGTTGCCGCCACCCCCACCGCCACCGCAGGCCGTCAGCAATAAAGCGAACATGGCCATTACGACGGCCAAGCAACA
>NZ_SCTN01000063.1 GCF_004297345.1 Aquabacterium sp.
CGCCTCGGCTGCGGCGTTACGCAGCGATTAGTCATCAACACTGCCCGTATCAGGCATGACCTCCTTGACCAATTCCAAGATGAGGTCGTCTGCTGCAAGATTCGCTGCCCGCGTCCGATTTACCCAATCAATAACCTGTGGGTCGGCCCTGTCTCGGGCAGAAGCCAAGAACTGCCCAAGGGCGCCTGCGCCCTGGGCCGTGCTTCGCATGGTGGAGGTCGCCCGTCGCGCACCGCCCATGCCCTTGGTGACCATGCTCTTGGCTGCCGCGCGCAACGACTCGCGTCCGCCACCGCCAAGGGCGGCAGACATCTTGGAGCGTGCATCGGCGAACCTCCGACTGGGGGCTAAAGCCTCATCGACTGTTGCTGGCTCGCCGACAGCAGCCGGTCCGTCGGCTTCCGCGCCCGCGTCAGCGGGCTCCTGGTCCCCGCCCTCTCCCGAGCCATCGGCAGCAGCATCATCCCCGCCATCGGCAGTACCGGCGGGCGCGGCCTCTGGCGTCAGCCATTCAGGGTCAAACGGCGAACCGGCTTTGCCGCCAGAGCTTGACGTCGAGGTTCCCACTACCGGGCTCCCTTCTTCGCTTGCTGGATGGCCGCCTTAGTGGGCTTCTCCACAGAGGCGTCCAATTCCCACTTGTCGAGGGTGGGACGCGCCCACGTCTGCGCGTTCAGAAGAGGGATGACACCAGGGCCGACTTTCCCCACAGGTGCTTCCGCCAAGAGCGTCGAGGCTTGGGCAGCCAGTTCTGGAAAGACTTTGCAGGGCTCGATGAGTGGGACGACATCTTCGCCCGCGCGCCAGGTCCGCTTCGCGGCTTTCAGTTGCCAAGCTTTACCCATAGCCAAACCTGCCTGGATGACACCAGCAACTCGGATTGCCTCGGTGAGCGGCGCGTTCGATGTCGTCGCAGCGACCAGGGCGTCGCGCAGCGCTCGTCCTTCGTTGGTCATGTTGTCTGCGCCGAAGTCCCGAGTTGCTGTGTCCCTGCTCAGGTGCAGCAGGGGCCGGAGGTCTACCTCGCCCAGCGGCGGCTTGAGCTGCAACCACTCGCGCGAAAAAGGCTCATCTTTGAATGGCTCCGGGAGGGGCGTACCCGGGCCTGCGGCGGCTGCAGTCTCCGCTTCACGCAATATTGGCACTCGCCCGTCGGCTTCCGACGAGACCCTTGCGGCCAGTGCGTTGGCCAGCGTCTCATCGCACCGCTCGACAAGGTGCCATTTCGCAAGAGACGGGATGTCGAGATCGATGCCTTGAGGCGCTGCCAAGGCCGACCGGAGGTAGACCGTGTTCAAGAACCGCTTCATCAGCCGCGGGTTCGCGTTCACGGCACTCGACTGGGTGAGCAATGGCGCCAAGCCTTCAGCAAGCTGCATCAAGGCGAGCATGGGCGCGTTACTCAAGCCGACAACGCTTTGCAAGAACTCAGACGTGACGGCATCGCCCTTCCAGCTGGTCTGCAGGCGCTTCGGGATGACTTCCTTTGCAGCATCGAATCCATCCTTGTCGAGGACGCCGTCAGCATAGGCGCGCTCCATCAGCAGCAGGGCAAGGTATGCCTTGGCCTCATTGATGCCGAGGCGCGGAACGTGCAACGGGACCTGGATGAGCTTGTCGAAGTAGTTCGTTGCGACTTCGCTGGAGATGCCAGTGCCCTCGAAGTGCACCCGCACCGCCCCTCGAATGAACTCGTTGTCGGCTGCCACCACGAAGGCGCTACGCTTGAGGAAGAGAAGCAGGCGAATCGACTCCAGCGTGGAGATGGCGGTCTTGGGCAGGCAGCGGTCCAGGTCGTCCACGAAGACGACCAGCGTGACCTTCAACTCTTCGAGCAGTTCTTCAAGGGCATTGCGAAACGACTGAATCTCATTGGGCAACGAGACCGGCTCTGCCGGTTTAAGCAGGTCGTTGGGCATCCCCTTGTCTGTGGCCTTGTCCTTCTTTTCGCCTTCTTCGTTGTTCGACTCATTGGTGTCGTCGTCCTCGCCAACTCCGAAGAACCCTGCAGCCTTCATGACGGCGGAGCCGATGCTGCCGACAGGGACGCCCGTGTAAAGCGTCACGGCGGCTTCACCGCCCAACTGGGCGAGACGAAGGAAGTTGATACGCTTGAGGAGGCGCTTCGCCTTCTTCAGCAGCGGTTCGTTCTTAGCTGCTAGACGCAGAACTTCGTCGCCAACCAGTTGCAACAGGGCGCCGCGCGCGCCCTCAAAGTCCTGATAGAGCCACGGGTTAAAAGTGACAATGACGTAGGTGTTCGTCCCCGGGGTGTTGGCCTGTTTCAGCCTGCCCTCAATCATCCTAACCAAAGAGGTCTTGCCGACCCCCCAGCCACCAGAAATACCTACCGAAATCGGCGTTCCGTTGGCCTGCTGCAAAAGCTTTGCGCATGCGTCCGCTACAACGCCGAAATTCAGGTAGTCGACGGTTGTTTCATTGTCTGACCACATCTCAATCAGGCTCCCTTACTATTTTTC
>NZ_SCTN01000576.1 GCF_004297345.1 Aquabacterium sp.
CAATGAGAGCGCGAGGCACTCGTGACACGATGCTATCGTTCGTTTGGTAAACAATGTCGCTATTTTGTGCGGCAACGTGTGCGACAACGCATCATTATTCTCAATTTGCGTTTTGTAACGGTCGCATGTGCGTAGAACGTCCTCAATGTTAGAAGGTGTCATCTGATCGATTGAATCAAGGCCAAGGCGATTGAGATGTACATTGAGCTCATTCAGTTCGCCGTTTGCACATTTTATACGCCACGCCAATTTGTCTGTTCGCGACGCTGGTGGTCCGTGACAGGTGCATGTGCAATGTTCGCAACATGATGTCATTTTTATAGGTGTGGAATCGCTTCAAGTTGTTTGCATGATGGACAGACCGTGCGATTGCCGTTTGATGACGCGCACTGAATGCACATCTGTGCATGACACTTGGAACAGAGCGAGAAGCAGTCGCCACAGAGATTAACGTGATTGGTACAGACTTCGCATGACGCAAATCCAATGCTGTCGGCGTTTCTGCAGAAGGAGCAGGTGTACATTTACTCGACATTCTGTTGTGCTTATACGTGTCTTTGTAACTGGACGTACAATGGTATATATGTCTCATGAATTTTCCCAATATGGTCAGCCAGCATTGGATCGACATCCATCGCCTCTCGGCGCGATCGCGTGCTATCTCGACACCTCAAATAATCGGCAACTATATTTACGTATTTGCGCGCATGTTCTTCGTTTGCTGGCAATCTTCTTAACATCGATTCTAGCTTCGATGAAATTCTTGAACACGCTTTACTTGGATCCGGCCCACAATGATAATCAAGCGTATAAACGACTTCGCGGATAATGTGATCGGTTTTCTGGTGATGAGGCGAATACAAACGTGGCCTACATGCTGGTCTTCTGCCTTTGCCCATATTTATATGCACGAAAACATGTTTTAATAGTAACGCAGATCGCGTATGGACGTCGCTGGCGCCGTAGGTCGTGAGCACGCAGTGTTTGCCAATAAATGCTTCGGAATGATGACCTTAATGAGTTCTTCGCATTTGTTATGCATAGATGCTACCGAGACGTCAAGTTAGATATCACAGACGACCGCGTTAATCCACTGTATGGCCAAAAGGTGTCTACACTTATCAATAATCGGAAATGTTACGGAGTGGCTACGAGCTTCGGCGACAAACACGCCTACACAATCGTGTGTTGGGTTAAAGACATCCCTGCAGGATACCTATCGTTCACAGAAATGAGAAAGCGATCTTACATCGAACTAGAGTCTCTTTGTGTGTCTACATCGTTTGAACGACGCGGGATCGGTACGCTGCTAGTGATGGCGCTGATCCTGTTCGCTGGCCGGTTTAAATATCCACTGATCGGAGCATTTGCGGAGCCGTCCTCGCAGGGCCTGCTGGCGCGCATTGGATTTAATGGAGATCTAAACGCCGATGACGCAGCATACATAACATACGATGTTGGTAACACGAACAAGCTTGCCGATCGGTTTGAACAATGCGATGCTTTGCGCGGAGACCTTCGATCAGCATTACTACACGCCGCAAATGGACGCCACCGAAAAAGGTATCAACATTAACAGTGATTCAACAGCGGGCTCTTGAGCGCAAGATACGCGCCAATTCCATTCGAGTGAATGATTCGCAGATCTTGAACAACATCTCGAAGACGGCGTACGAGCTCGGGGAGATGGATTCGTGCGTCATGTTGGTGTTGATGTGTCGCAGCTACTGGTCGACGAGGGATCAGGCCGGTTCGGTATGGTATGTAGTCGATGTCTCGTAGAATTCCTGCGATGTCTGTGTTCGGATACACGTAACTGGCAATGTCCAACATCTCTTGCCGTCTATCCAGATACATACACTGTAATTTGTTTTCCATAATGCCCTTTGTAATGATGTCCAAGACAAGTCGACGTGCTTCGCTTTGGTTGATGCATTCCCACGGTGTAAGCGTCGATGTCATTTCGTTTGTCAAATTCTAAGGCAACCGGACCACTGACCGACAAAGGTCGGGTTGGCAACGGCTATATATAGCACGCGCGGATGCTGCTTTCAAATGAACAAAACGACAGAGAGACCTCGCGGTCTCTCTGTCGGACCTGGTCTGGAGACCACCCGCGCCTTTGGGTGGACGCCCAGAGAAGGTCTAGTACCGACATGGATCATTCGTACGCTCCATGCAACGTATAGCAGTCGTGCCACGATCCCGTTCGTCGTACGTTGCACGAACAATGCAATGTTCGTGCTTACAAAGTCCCGAGCGTACACGCCCATGCATGCTGCAGCTCGTCAATCTCGATAGCGAGCACGCAGCATCCGACGTCGATGACCGCATCGATCTTCCGGCGCGAGCAGCTTCCGGGCGGTGTCTGATTAAACTGAATCGTACACTGCACCGCTGCGAAGGGACATTGACATCATCGTCGACTGACAGAACGTGTTAGCCGTCAGCTGGGCGCAGTGGCACGCGCTTCGGCGTCGAGTTCACGAACTCGACTCTCCAGATACGCTCGCAACG
Organism: Aquabacterium sp.; assembly: GCF_004297345.1. Lineage (GTDB taxonomy): Bacteria > Pseudomonadota > Gammaproteobacteria > Burkholderiales > Burkholderiaceae_C > Aquabacterium. Next base: position 2,518 of record NZ_SCTN01000576.1, read on the forward strand.
CCTCCGTCGATGCTCCAGCACATACGACACCTCGTGTCGCAATGCCTCCAGTCGAGCACGTGTTTCCGTCCTTGCCGGCACAACGCTCCTGGTGCACGCATGTCTTGCACCATTTGCCGACAGTCTGGCTCGATGGATCCGTTTTTAGGGTTTAGGATTTAGGGTTTGCGTCACGAACCCGTGATGCAACCCGCTCCGCTCGTCAGAGGATCAAGCAGCGGAGTTGATACCCGCTTGGTTTGGCGGGAGTGCCAGGGGTAGACCGTTGAGCTACCCCTGGCACCAGGGTCTACCAGGAAGAGGTGTGTACATACGTCTAGTCGGCTCGCATCGACGCTGTGTGTGGGTTGTCAACCGACAGACGTAGACGTGATATCATTTGTAGTTAACGTATTGCCAAATGGGTCCTTGGTCGAGAGGGGTCTATAATGGGCTATTTTTAGAATTAAACAGCTATGACGGAGAAGAAGTCTGGTGCGATCG
>NZ_SCTN01000490.1 GCF_004297345.1 Aquabacterium sp.
CCGCACGGTGGCTGAACAGATCCATGAAAGCGCGGCCCGCATAGTCCTTCTGATACAGCTCGCGCTGAGACAGCATCTCCGTATAGAAAAGCGGCAGGGTACCGTTGACGCCCAACAGGCCCATGAAGGCCGGTGTCATGTCGATGCTGTCGATCTCGTGCGCCAGGCGGGTCCCGCCCACTCGTTCAGGCATACCGGCTGCGCTGCCGGCGCTCGCCTCGTCCGTTGCGCGCAGATGAACCTGCAGCGACTCGATCTGACTGGGTGGGAACGACAAGGACAGCGAGTTGCGGAAGTTCACCCGCGACAAGCCCTTGCCATCCGGCGATGCCACACCCATCCAGCGGTCCAGCAAGCGCACCGCCTGGAAGAAATCAAACTGCTGCGGCTCCCGCAACAGTTGATCGATCACACCAGTGTCATGTCGCCGTTGCGCGGGGGGCATGAGAGCACCTCTTCCTGCGTCCGCGCCGATACCAGCGTCAAGCGCGTGAAGCTGTTGGCGTGAACGTACAAACCAAAGAAACGATCCAGCACGGTGGCAAACAAGCCCAGGCCGGCACCGACAAAGCTGTCCTCATCGACCGTCAGCCGCACTTCCGTGCCGCGCACAAAGGTGGCATAGGGCTCGCCCGGCAGCCATGCCGTGGCCGGTTTGAACTCGACACGCAAGACGCCATCGATCTGCCGGCGATTCGATGCGCTGCGCGGCAGGTCATACAGACGCAGCATTTCCTTGAGCGCGTCGATACCGCCACCGGACAAGGACAGGTGATTGAGCGACAAGTGAGAAATAAGCCGCCACAAGGCGCCGCGCCCCCGCTCGAAGCGCATGCTGGGTGTGGGCTTGCGCAGCAAACGCACTTCCTTGGCCAGGCCGCCGCCGTCCATGAACAGATCGCCCCCCGATACACCAAAAGGCAACAAGGTGGGCAGATCCCGGTTCGTGGCTGTGACCGTCAAGGACAAGGTGTCGGTCTGAGGCAGCGCAGGATTGAAATCCACATCCACGATGGAGATGGCCAACTCATACCCGGGGCTGTCAGATGCCACATCCTCATCGCGCTGGGCAGACCAGTAGCGCCCGCCGGCGCGCGCCGCATCGCCGCGCTCCTGCGCAGAGCGGATCAAACGCTGCGCCGCCATGGTCGGCGCAGCATCGATCTCGTCATCATCTAGATCGCCCCCCAACAAATCGTCATGCTGCAAGGAGAAGAACGGTTTGAACTCCTGGACCGACTCGCCCTGGGCTGTCTGCTTGACGCGAAACACACGGTCGATCGAGTACACCTCGTAGCCATACGCACGCCGCCCATCCACCACAACGGGGTAGGAACTGGCCGCATGGGTGACGCGAATCGGATCGGCCGGCTGCTTGAACAGATTGACGACCGGCGTACAACCCAACAGCAGGTTGCGCGCATTCAAGGACTCCAACAAGCGCGATTCATCGGAGTCAGCCCGTACACCAGCCAGCAGAAGGTGCACGGTCAGGCTGCGCCGGGCACCAACCGCCTCCTTGTCCATGCCTGAAGTGCTGGCCGCCGCACGCAAGGCCACAGGAACAGGCACCGGCACATCCACAAAATTGAACTTCTCGGGGAAGGCAAAATACTCGGTCAACAGGCGATACGCAGGATGCGACCGCGCATCAAATTCGATCATGGCCTCTTCGTCGGCAAACCCTGCCAGCGTTGGCGTGGGCAACTCCCCGGACAAGGATGCGACAGGCGCATGCCATGGCTGATGCGGGTGCGTCTGCACCATGATGCCGCGCACCTTGTGGCACAAGGCTTCACGCAACGCGCTCACCTGAGAGGGCTCACCATCGAGGTAGAAGCGCAAGGGCTGTTCAGCCAGCATGGCCCAACTGGCTTGCGGCGACAACAGGTCCAGCGTGATCGAGATGAGCGAGGTCACGCCTGACGGCAGACGCGTGCCCTCCGGCGCTGACACGGCATTGCGATAACTGGCCTCCACCACACGCAAGGGCAACAATTGCACCGCTTGCGTTGTTCTGAACTTGCACGGCACACCTTTGACGGGCCTTGTGGCCATCATCGTGCCGCGCTCAATCGTCGCGGGCTTGCTCATCTGCCCAGCGGCCGCCCCCAGATCCAGTTGGGCGACCGACGCACACGGGAAAGGCCGCAGATAGTGCGGATACAGCACTTCCAGCAGGGATTCCGTGAACAAGGGAAAGTCGTCGTCGAGCCGCTTGTTGACGCGTGCCGTCAGCAAGGCGAAGGACTCGATCATGCGCTCGACGTGCGGGTCCTTGGCCTCGTCCGAACCAAGCTGCAGCTGCCCGGCGATGCGGGGGTAAGCCTGCGCAAACGACTGCCCCCGGCGACGCAAGAAGGTCAGTTCGTTTTCGAAATAAGGCAGCAAGGCGCGCATGTCAGTGGCTTACCTGGTAATACATGCCCGCAGAATCAAACTGCGCGCCAAAACTCACGGCATCCTGAAACCCTGTCACACGCAACATGGCGTGGATGTCAAAGGCCAGACGATGCACTTCCGACTGGGTATCCCTCAGTCGCACCATCACGTTGCGCAAGCGCGGGTCGTAGCGCTCAATGGCCTTGGCCATGGCCAGACAGATCTGGTCACGGTCCACGCCGCTGGACAAGCTCTTGGCCGAAAAATCGGGAATACCGAAATTGAAGATCGACGCACCCGCCATCGGGAAGGCGACGAACTCTGCGTCGTCATAGCAGCGTCGCGTATTGAGCAGACGCTCCAGATCGCGCGCCACCTGTGATTTCAACTGCGACAGATCAACGCCCAGAAACAGCTCGGAACGGCTGGTATCCGAGTTCAGCAGTCGATCCCACAGTGATGTTTGAAAACGCATGGCACAACAAAAAAAGGCCGCGTGAAGCGGCCTTCAGACCAGACTTGATCAGGCAGCAACGGCGACGTTGCGGGCCAGATCCCAACCGGCAGGGTTGTTGCCGATGTTGTCCTTGCCTTCGGTGTTGGAACCCTTGTAGTTCCACACAACCTTGGAGTACTTGATACCCAGGACTTCGGTAGGCAGGCCTTCCGACTTCACCGAAGGAGACACGCTCGAGATGATGGCGTTCGTCAGCTTGATGGTCAGGTACAGCGTACGGGTCGTACCTTGAGCGCGGTAGAACTCGATCTCCACGTCATAGGCATAGCCGGCCGAGCAGGCTTCCCAGATGTAAGGGCTGGAGGTATCGATGTCCTTGGTGAACACCATTTCAGCGTGTTCGCAGCGCTCGGAGGTGTGGCCACCGGCAGTCGACGACGTGGCCGACTTGGGTTGACGCATTTCGTGTTCCCACGACAGGATTTCCATCCACTTGCCGTCTTTGTGCTTTTCGTCGAGCGACTCGCCGGGGATGTCCTTCGAGTTGGTCTTCTTGATGAACTTCAGGTAAATGTCTTTCATTTTCTCTTCCTCCTAACCTTGATAGTTAGAGTTCGTTGTTAAACGCTACCTCAGGCACCCTGAGGCAGCTCAGCCACCAGTCGCAACGAAACAGAAAGTTCGTCCAACTGGAAGTGAGGACGCAGGAAGGACACGGCGCGATACACACCGGGACGGCCGGGGACTTCCTGCACCTGGACGGAAGCTTCGCGCAGCGGGTACTTGGCCTTCTGCTCTTGCGAAGCGTCGTCAGAATTCAATACGTACTGGTTGATCCAGCCGTTCAGATAGGTTTCGATGTTGGACGCGGCAGCAAAGCTGCCCACCTTGTCGCGCAACATGGATTTCATGTAGTGCGAAATGCGGCACACAGCAAACATGTACTGCAACTGAGCCGACAGGCGTGCGTTGGCATTGGCCGCATCGGTGTCGTACTTCTTGACCTTCTGAACCGACTGCGCACCGAAGAACGCCGCGTAATCCGTGTTCTTGCAATGAACCAGAGGGATGAAGCCCAGATCGTTGAGCTCCTTCTCACGGCGATCCGTGATGGCGATCTCGGTCGGGCACTTCAATGCCACTTCGCCATCGTCTGTCTTGAACGTGTGAGTTGGCAGGTCTTCCACCAGACCACCACCCTCG
>NZ_SCTN01000491.1 GCF_004297345.1 Aquabacterium sp.
CGCAAGGTCAGCGCCACCGGCCTGCTGACCACGCCGCGCAGGCTCCACCACCCGGCCGCCCAGGCCAGCAGCGCCCCGATGAGGGCCCCGAGCAGGGGCCACCAAAGGGGCGCGTTCCATTCGAACTCGAACACCTTGGTGGCCAGCCCCCAGCCAATGGCCAAAGCCGCAGACGCCGACATGGCGCCAGCCAGCGCGCCCAAGCCCAACAGTTCAATGCGCTGCACGGTGAACAGCAACTGCCGTGTGGCCCCCATGGAGCGCAGCACGGCCCACTCCCGCGCTCGGCGTTCACGCGAAGTCATCAAACCAGCCATGAGCACGATCAGGCCCGTGACCAGCGTGAAGACGAACAGGAACTCCACAGCCGTGATCACCTGGCCGAGCACCCCCTGGATCTGCGCCAGCGTGGCAGACACATCGATGACCGTGACATTGGGATAGTTCTGCACCAACAGGCGATCGAGCTTGGCCTGCTTGGGCAGTTTGAAGGCCGTGATGTAGGTGACGGGCCACTGCGGCATGTCGGCCTTGGGTGCCATCACGAAGAAGTTCACGCGCATGGACGACCAGTCCACCTTGCGCAGGCTGGTGATGCGGCCTTCCTGGATCGTACCGGCCATGTCGAAGCGCAGCTTGTCACCCAGCTTCAGGCCCAGCGTCTTGGCGATGCCCTGCTCCACACTGAAGGCATCATCTTCATTCTGAACATAACGCCCTGCCACCACGGGGTTGTAAGACGGCGTCTGCTGCGCATAGCTGAGGTTGAACTCGCGATCGACCAGGCGCTGGGCGCGCTCTTCCGGGTAGTCCTCGGCCCGCACAGGCTTGCCGTTGACGCCAATCAGGCGCGCCCGGACCATCGGATACCAGTCGAACTGCTTGATGCCTGCATCACGCAGGGTGGCTTGGAAACTTTCAACCTGATCCGGCTGGATATTGATCACGAAGCGATCTGGCGCGTCCGGGGGCGTGGCATTACGCCAGCTGGCGACCAGGTCCGTGCGGATGAGGATCAGCAGCATCAGGGCGAGCAAACCCACGCTCAGGGCGCAGACCTGCACAACCGTCTGCACGGGCTGAGCCGTGAGTTGCCGGGTGCCCAGCGTCCACCAGGTGGGCGCCCTGCCCGCCAATTGATCTGCCAAGAATCGCAAGATGGCGACGGCCGCGAAACCCAGCAAGGCAAAAACCAGTACCGCGCCAGCGAACCCTCCCAGCGCGATGCCGCCCATCTTCACGTCACGGGCCACCATCATCAGCAGAGCCAGCAGCGCAGCGCCACCCAGGCCCCACACGGCGGCAGACATGGGTCTCAGCTGGCCCAAGTCCCTGCGCAAGACACGCAGGGGCGGCACCTGGGTCAGTTGCAAGACGGGCGGCAGACCAAAACCCAGGGTCAGCAACACGCCCACACCCAGGCCCAGCGCAACAGGTTGCCACCCCGCCATGGGCAAAGACACGCCCACCAGATCAGACAGCAGCGCCACAAACACCAGATGGAACAGCCAGCCCAACAGCAGGCCGCCCAGGCTGGCCATCAAGCCGACCAACGCGAACTGGATGCCGTAGGACCAGGCCATGACGCGCTGCGGCACGCCCAGCACGCGCAGCAAGGCGCAATCGTCCAGGCGGCGCTGTGCAAAGTCCCTCGATACCAGGGCGACCGCCACGGCAGACAACAAGGCCGCCAGCAAGGCCACCAGACGCAAGAAGAGCCCGGCTCGGTCCAGGGTGGCCCGCATCTCGGGGCGACCGGCATCCAGGGTCTCGATCTTCATGCCACGGGTCTTGTCTGCCACTTTGCGAGCGGCATCCACGAAGGCTTGCACCTGTTGCTTGCCGTCATTGGCCATCGGCGCGATGCGCGTCTGGTCTGCATCGCCCGTTCTGGCAGGCCCAGCCACCAGCGCACGATAGGTGATGCGGCTGGCTGGTTGTACGAGTTGCGTGCTGGGCAGATCGGCCGCACGGATCATCACCCTCGGTGAGAAGGCCACAAAGCCCGCCCCCCTGTCGGGCTCACTCACGATGACAGCCTGGATGCGGAACTTCGCCTCGCCCAGCCAGAGCGCGTCGCCCACTTTGAGATTGAGTGCCAGCAAAAGACCAGGTTCAGTCCAGGCCTGGCCGGCGGGCGGGCCACCAGTGGGAGCCTTGCCCGTGGTCTTGACGACGCCATCAGCACCCATGGTGCCCAGCGTCAACTGCCCTCGCAAAGGGTAGTTCGGACTGACCGATTTGAGCGCCACCAGGCGGGTATCGCCGCCAAGCTCATCCGGCGCGCGCGCCATGCTGGCGAAAACGGAGGTCTGTGCCACGCGCAAGCCTTGATCCCGCGCTGTTTGCACCACGGCATCCGGCACCGGCTGATCGGCCACCACCACGGCATCGGCGCCCAGCAACTGCGCGGCATCCCGGCTCAATCCCCGCTCGATGCGGTCCGCAAAAAAGCCCACAGCCGTGAGCGCCGCCACCGCCAGCACCACCGCCAGGATCAAAAACCGCATGCTGCTGGCACGCAGATCACGCCGGGTCTGAAGCAAAGCCCATTGCCATGCGGATACGGTTGTGCTGCTGGACGTCACACTCATGTGGGTAGATTCTGGCTAGATCGGGCTCGGATTGCGCGATGATGGCAGCTTAATCCGAAGTTTGCAGATCGCACTTATCCATGCCCGTCGATTACCTCAGGACGCTCACAGCCCCGGAGCGTACCCGCCAGAGCAACCTGCATCTGGGGCTGTCGCTGGCCTTCGTGGCCGGCGCCACCAACGCGGGCGGCTTTCTGGCGGTCAAGGAATACACCTCGCACATGACGGGCGTCGTCTCCAGCATGGCCGACGATCTGGCCCTGGGTCGCATGGATCTGGTTCTGGACTGGTTCACCTCGCTGCTGGCTTTTTTGCTGGGCGCGGCCACCTCTGCCGTGATGATCAACTGGGCGCGGCGCAGGCGATCCAGACACGAATACACGCTGCCCCTGCTGCTTGAGGCCTCACTGCTGCTGGCCTTCGGGGTGCTGGGCTATATGCACCACCTGATAGGCACGTCCATGGGCATCACGGTCGCCTTGCTGTGCTACGTGATGGGCTTGCAGAACGCCATGATCACGAAGGTGTCCAACGCTGAAATCCGCACCACACACGTTACGGGCCTGGTCACGGACATCGGGATCGAGTTGGGCAAGCTGCTGTACTGGAACCGCACCCCAGACAGTGTCGCCACGCCACTGGTTCGCGTAAACCAGGAAAAGTTGAAAGTGCATGTGATGCTGGTGCTGTCCTTTTTCGTGGGCGGTGTGATTGGCGCGCTGGGTTTCAAGCATGTGGGTTATGTGTCCACCGTGCCCCTGGCCATCGTGCTGGCATTGCTGTCGTCGGTGCAGTTCCTGCCGCCGCGTCGTTAGACTGTGATCATGAATACCCCATACCGCATGTTCGGCACTCCCTTGCCTACCCTGTTTCTGTCCCACGGCTCACCGATGATCGCGATCGAGCCGGGCGAGGCCGGGCGGTTCATGCAAAGCCTGGGGCCGGCCATTGACGCCCTGTGGGGGCGCCCCAAGGCGGTGGTGATCATGTCGCCGCACACGGCCACGCGCACGCCCTTTGTGCTGGGCGCCGCCAAGCATCAGACCATTCATGACTTTGGCGGCTTCCCGGCACCGCTCTACGACATTCGCTATGAGGCCGCAGGGGATCCCGTCCTGGCGCAGGAAGTCACGCGTTTGTTGACTGAAGCGGGGCTGCCAGCCCAGTTCACGCCGCAGGGCGGGCTTGATCACGGTATCTGGACGACCTTGATGCATGTGTACCCGCAGGTTGATGTGCCTGTGGTGCCGGTTTCCTTGATGCCGCACATGAAGCCAGCCGACATGCTGGCTTTGGGCCGGGCGCTGCGTGGCTTGAGTGCGCAAGGCATTCTGGTGATTGGATCGGGCAGCCTGACGCACAACCTGCAGCGCTTCTTTGGCTCGCCAAGTTCGGTGGACGCGCCTGAGGAAAAGGACTGTGCGGCGTTCAGAGCCTGGGTGTTGGACAAGACGGCCGAGGCCGACTGGCCGGCGCTGTTGGACTACCGGGCGCAAGCCCCATTCGCCCGCGAGATGCACCCGACGGATGAGCACTGGCTGCCCTTTTACTTTGCGGCTGGGGCTGCGGTTGAAGGGGATGCTGAGGTGCCGTCGAAGGGGGTGCGGTTGCATGGCAGCGTGACGCATGGGCATCTGGCGCTGGATGCGTATGGCTTCGGGCCGGGTGTGGCGGCCTTGGCTCAGCAATTGGGTGTGTGAGTTAGCACTGCTTAGTGCTGGTGGTGTCTTCTTCATGCTTGCGCTGAGCATGGCCTGATGAACCGGGTGGGCGTCTTCCGCTCCTGACGCGGGCCACCACCTCCTCACGCCATCCTTTCCTCATCAACACGAACCAAGCCGGTCACGAGTCAGGACACCGCGAATGGTCGCTTCAGCCGCCCACCCGGTTCATCAGGCCCGACACGTTCGTGCGTTAGTACGATTCCACACGCGATAGGCCCTGGCATCTCGGTACGCGAGCGTGGGACCACTCGTCGCAACACACAGCCGACCTTGGCTCATGGCGGCGATATCACCGGTCACCGATCGCAGCTTCCAACCCCAACTCGGTGTGTCGCGGGATGGCGGCGGCAAGCGACTGTGAAGCGACCATTCGCGGTGTCCTGGCTGGTGGCATGGGCAGGCTCGTGTTGACGAGGTGACGGCCCACACGCTCGGTGATGGCCCGCGTCAGGAGCGGAACAGGCGCTTGCCGCCGTCATCCCGTTGCACAAAACACCCGCAAGAAAACAGCCACCAACACACAAAAAAGGCCATCAGAGCAAAACTCTGACGGCCCGTTTAGCCTAGAAAACAACCTTCTCAGCGAAGCATCAAACCAATCTCACGCAAACTGCGCAAACACCGCATCCAGCTGCCCGATCCACCCAGCCTTGGTCCGCTCATCCACAAAGCTGGCTTCAAAGCTGTTGCGTGCCAGGGTATAGGCATCTTCCGCATCCAGATCCAGATCGGCAAAACAGGCCAGGAAGTTCTGGTTCATGTAGCCCCCGAAGTAAGCCGGGTCATCCGAATTGACCGTCGCCTTCAGGCCCTGCTGAAGCAAGGTCTTCAGGTTGTGATCCGCCATCTTCTTGAACACGCACAGCTTGACGTTCGACAGCGGGCAAACCGTCAAGGCCGTACCCTGCCTGACCAGACGATGCACCAGGGCTGCGTCCTCGACACAGCGCACGCCATGGTCGATGCGCTCCACATGCAGCACATCCAAGGCGCTGATGATGTAAGCAGGCGGGCCCTCTTCGCCCGCGTGCGCCACCAGATGCAGGCCCAACTCCTTGCACTTTGCGAACACACGCGCGAACTTCTCAGGCGGGTGGCCGCGCTCGCTGGAGTCCAGCCCCACACCGATGAAATGCTGACGGAAAGGCAAGGCCTCTTCCAGCGTCTTCAATGCAGCCTCTTCTGACAGATGCCGCAAAAAGCACATGATCAAGGACGCACTGACACCCAACTCCGCCTTCGCCCGATCGCAGGCACTTTTCAGGCCCTTGATCACCACCTCGAACGGTACGCCACGGTCGGTGTGCGTTTGAGGATCGAAGAACATTTCCGTGTGGACGACGTTATCGGCCTTGGCCTTGAGCAGGTAGGCCCAGGCCATGTCGTGGAAGTCCTGCTCCTTGAGCAGCACCGAGGCCCCTGCGTAATAGATGTCCAGAAAGCTCTGAAGATCCGTGAACGCATAGGCCGCACGCAAGGCATCGACACTGGGATAACTCAAGCCCACACCGTTACGCTGGGCCAGTGCAAAGATCAACTCGGGCTCCAGGGAGCCTTCGATGTGCATGTGCAACTCGGCCTTGGGCATGGCTTGAACCAATGCAGGCAACTTGTCCTTGGGAATGGCGAAGCGGGCTTGGGTCATCTTGTCGATCAGATCAGTGCAAGGAAGAGCAGCTTACTTGCTGGAAGGCACGGCGCCATCCACGCCCTTGACGTAGAAGTCGATGGTGCTCAGGAACTTGTCGTCGGCCACGGCATCCTTGGCCACGGCTTCCTTGCCGTCCTGTTTCAGGATCGGGCCCTTCCAGACCGCGAAGCTACCGTCTTTCAGGCCTGCCTTGACCGTGTCCACTTTGGCCTTCAGGTCAGCAGGCACCTTGTCCGAGATCGAGACAAGATCGATCGCACCTTCCTTGACGCCCCACCAGACACCACCCGTCTTCCAGGTACCTTCCAGCGCATCCTTCGTGGCCTTCACGTAGTAAGGGCCCCAATTGATGACGCTGGACGCCAAGTGCGCCTTAGGACCGAACTGGGTCATGTCGGAGTCCCAGCCGAATGCGTACTTGCCAGCC
>NZ_SCTN01000492.1 GCF_004297345.1 Aquabacterium sp.
ATTCCCAACCGCATGTGACAGGTGAGATAAGGCGTTAGGACAGCATCATGGCTACCGTAGGCTCAGCATCCAGAGTTGACGGCATTGACCTTCAGTTGATGGTCAATGCGTCGGCTTTTGCGCGCCCACAAGCCGAGGCCTCGACTGCCCGCACCACCGACGCAGAACCTGAAACCCGCATTTCATCTGCTGGCAAGCTGCGCGGCGCCACCTCAGCCGTGCTGGACGCCGCCGCCCACCTCAACAACAGCCAGACCTGGCAAGCCACCAAGGCCACGTCCGACAACGAGGCGCTGGTCCAGGCCGTGAGCGACAAGGCTGCGCCCGGCAGCTATGCCATCCAGGTCGATGCTGTTGCCACTGCACAGACCACGACATCGTCCAATTTCTCGTCGCTGTCCACCGTGGTGGGCATCGGCACCCTGGACCTGCAACTGGGCACCTGGAACACCTCCACCAGCACCTTTGCCACCAATCCGAACTGGCCCAAGGCCAGCGTCACCTTTGGCCCGAAAGACACCTCGCTGGAACACATCCGCGACAAGATCAACGCAGCCGGCGTAGGCGTGATCGCCATGGTGGTGAGTGATGCCACGGGCTCCAGGCTGGTATTGCGCTCCACCTCGACCGGGGCCTCCAACGGCTTCAAGGCCGAGGCCACGCCAACTGACAAGGGTGACGACCAAACCGCGCAGACGCTGGCAGCCATGGGCTTCAACCCGGCCCAGGTCAGCGGCGGTGAAGCGCTGACGCAAAATGCGCAGGACGCCAAACTCAAGATCGATGGTCGAGATGTGCAATCCGCCCAGAATGTGATTGACGACGCTCCGTCCGGCCTGACCTTGCGGCTCAATGGCCAGGAAAGCGGTTCTGCCACCATCCAGGTGAGCACGGACACGCAAGCCATGGCCAAGGACATCCAGTCCTTCGCGCACGCCTACAACAACATGGTGTCGCAACTGGCGCAAGCGGATCCCACGTCCAGCGACAACAGCGTGCAAGAAGCCAAGGCCATCCAGCAAAGCATGCAGGAGGCTTTCAGCTCACAGACCGGCGGCACACCGTCGGGCGCGCAATTCAATAGCATCGGCATGCACCTGGGCCAGGATGGTCGGCTGTCTGTTGACGATACCCGATTGAACCAGGCACTGGCGCAAGACCCGGGCAAGGTGGAGCAGCTCTTTGACGCACGCGGCGCCAAGGACCCGTCATCGGGTCTGGCAGCCCGTCTGCTGGCGTTGCCCACCGGGCAGGCCGAAACCACAACGCCAAGCGCCACCCAGAGTGCCACCAGCAGTCAACAGACTGATGCGTCATCGGCCGCCGGCACCCTCTACAAACAGCGCCTGCTCGAACAGTACGCGGCCTCGTCCATGCATGAGGACGACAACGCGATGACGGCAAACGAGGCCTGAAAACCGCCTATTTCCTGGGATCAGATCACGCCCGGGAGTTCAAGCTGCGAGGGGTGATGCCGATAAAGCTTTTAACGCTGAATTCAGCATCACCAAAGAGTTCCAGATGTACGCCACTGCCACGGGTTCTTCTGCCAGCATGTTCAGTTCCAAACAAATGAGCAGCGTGTATCGCCAGATTGACATCGAGACCGGTGTCAGCGGCGCGTCGGCTCATCAGCTGATCACCCTGCTCTTCAATGGGGCACTTGACAGCATCGCTCAGGCCAAAGGCGCCATGCAAGCCCGCAACATCGAAGCCAAGTGCGCCGCCGTCTCCAAAAGCGTGCGCATCGTCGATGAAGGCCTCAAGGCTGGACTGGACCTGCGTGCCGGCGGCGAGCTGGCACAGCACCTTAACGACCTGTACGGCTACATCGTCATGCGACTGACCCAAGCCAATCTGCGCAATGACATCACTGCGCTGGATGAGTGCACCAAGTTGCTGAGCCCTATTCGAGACGCGTGGGTGTCCATCGCCCCCGCTGATGCCACTGTTGTCCGCGCAGCCATGGAGGTCCACGCATGAACGCCCCTGAATTGATCACTGCGCCCGACGAAGACCTGATGAACGGGAATCTGTTGAGCTACTACGAAGCCATCGAACACGCCAGCCTGGACATGCTCAACGCCGCCCGTGCGGGTGATTGGGATACCGTGGTCAAGCTGGAAGGCGCCTGCGCCGTGCTGATCGCCCAGCTCAAGCATGCATCCGACGAGTTGCCTTTGGGTCCGGACGAGATCGCACTCAAGAGCCGCATCATGCAGCGCATCCTGGTCAACGATGCCGAGATCCGCAACCTGGCGGAGCCCTGGATCAACGATCTCAGCCGCATGATGGGCAACGCCACAGATCCATCCAAGATGCACTGAGCGCACAAGGATCCTTATGCCTGGTTCACGAGCTGCCACGGCCGAACTGGACGACTACCGGATTACATCCGAAGTCGAAGTGCAGGCCTACCTGCAGCAACTGCTGGATGCACGGGCCCTGGTCACGCTCAGCGGCCCCAACGGCGACAGCTACACCACGCTGATGTGGTCGGCTGACAATGATCGGCACACCCTGTGCTTCAGTGCAGAAGACGGCGACGCGCGCCTGGACGCCCTGCTGGAGTCCGGTGAAATCGTCGCCGTGGCATATCTGGACAGCATCAAGCTCCAGTTCGATCTGGAAGGCGTGGTGCATGTCAAGGGCGGACACCACAGCGCGCTCAATGCCCGCTACCCCCGCGTGTTGTTCCGCTTCCAGCGGCGCTCGGCCTTTCGTGTGCAGCCTCTGGCGGCCAAGAGCCCTGTGGCGCGCTTTCGCCACCCTGCCATGCCCGACATGCAACTGGCCTTGCGCATCCTGGATGTCAGCCTCAGCGGCATCGCACTATTCCTGCCTGACAACGTCCCGATGATCGCGGCGGGCGTCAAGATCGGCCAATGCCACCTGGATCTGGACGATGACACCAGTATGGAAGTCTCGCTGCAGATCCACCACGTCACAGCCATTCACCCCGAATCCAAAGGCACCCGCCTGGGGTGCGAGCTGGTCGGCATGGACTGGAGCGACCGGCGCTTGCAGCACTACATCAACCAGACGCAAAAACGCCGCCTGGCGCTGCTGGCTGATCAGCGTTAAGGAAAGCAGGCAGCCGGGCTGATAGCATCGGCCCATGACTGCGCCTGTTTCTACCCCCTCCTCCCCCTGGGTGATCGCCACCCGCGAAAGCCGCCTGGCCCTGTGGCAGGCCGAGCACGTCCGTGACCTGCTGCAAAGCCGTTTTGGCCGCCAGGTGGACCTGCTGGGCATGACGACCAAGGGCGACCAGATTCTCGACCGCGCCTTGTCCAAAGTGGGCGGCAAGGGCCTGTTCGTGAAGGAGCTCGAAGTCGCGCTGGAAGAAGGCCGCGCCGATCTGGCCGTGCACTCGCTCAAGGATGTGCCCATGGAGATGCCCGACGGCTTCGTCCTGGCGGCCGTGATGGAGCGCGAAGACCCGCGCGACGCCCTGGTCTCGAACAAATATGCGCGCCTGGCCGATCTGCCGCAAGGCGCCGTGGTGGGCACTTCCAGCCTGCGCCGCCTGGTGCAATTGCGCGCCCGCCGCCCGGATCTGCGCATCGAAGCCCTGCGCGGCAACCTCGACACCCGCCTGCGCAAGCTCGATGAAGGCCAGTACGACGCCATCGTGCTGGCAGCCGCCGGCCTCAAACGCCTGGGCCTGGCCGATCGCATCCGCGAGGTGATCGACACGAACGACATGCTGCCCGCAGCCGGCCAGGGCGCGTTGGGTCTGGAAATCCGAGCCAACCACGCCAATCTGGGCCCAGCCCTGCTGCAATTGGCACACGAACCCACCTGGCTGGCCACCCTGGCCGAACGCGCCGTGTCCCGTGCCATGGGCGGCAGTTGCTCCATGCCGTTGGCCGCTTTCGCCGAGTGGCGTGGCAACACCCTGCTGCTGCGCAGCTTGCTGGGCCACCCCGAACAGAGCACGCTGGTGCAGGCCCAGACGGAAGGCCAGCCGCGCACCCACGCCGATGCGGAAGCCATGGGCCAGGCTGTCGCGGCCCAACTCAAGGCCCAGGCCGGCCCGCAATGGCTGGCGGCGCTTTGATCCCCTCGCCAGCACCCTCCTCAAGCGTGCAAGGCCTGCAGGTTCTGGTCACCCGGCCGGAACCGCAAGCCAGCATCTGGGCGGCTGATCTGCAATCCAACGGCTTGGATGCGCACGTTCTGCCCTTGATTGCGATTGGCGGCCCGGCTGATCCCGCACCGGTTGCGCACCTCTGGCAAAACCTGGCCTCACAGCGCCTGCTGATGTTCGTCAGCCCGGCTGCCGTTCACTGGTTTTTCCAGCTTCGCCCACACGGCGCCATCTGGCCCGCAGGCACCCTGGCTGCCAGCCCAGGCCCCGGCACGGCGCACAGCCTGATGCTCGCGGGTGAAGACGCCGGTTTGACGTCTGCACAAATCATCTGCCCGGACGCATCGGCAGAACAATTTGATTCCGAAACCCTGTGGCCGCTGTTGGCACCGCTGGACTGGCAAGGCCAGCAAGTGGCCATCATCAGTGGTGGCGACCAGCAAGAAGCCAAAGGCCGCAACTGGCTGAGCGAGCAATGGCGGGCACGCGGCGCCACCGTTCAATCTGTGCTGACCTACCAGCGCGGCCCCGGCGAGTGGACGCCCTCCCAGCAGGCACTGGCCGCACAAGCGCTGCAGCACCCCGCGCAACACGCCTGGCTGTTCAGCAGCTCCCAGGCCATCGACCATCTGGTCGAGCATCACCTGCCGGCACATGGCCTGCATTGCCAGGACTGGTCTGCCGCACACGCCGTGGTCACGCATCCGAAAATCGCAGAGCGCTGCCAGCAACTGGGCATCCAGCGCATCACCTCGACCCGCCCCACCCTCTCCGCAGTGGTGGAAGCACTACGATCAGCTGAGTAAGCAGGCTTGCGTGCGCTGTCTTCTCAGGCGCAATCCTGGCTCGTCGATACAATGATTTCACTGTGACCGACACCAGCGCCCCCTCCAACCTCCCCACCCCCATCCAGGTCGAGCCCATGCCGCTCGATCCGCAGGGTGATTTCGATGCCCCCGCAGGCTGGGTCCGCTGGGCCGTTGTCATCCTGAGTGTGGCCACCGCCGGTGCCGGCTGGGTGGCCTGGAACACCCAGAAAAAGGTGCAGACGCTGGAGCAGGAGCTGGTTCGCCGCCAGATCGACAGCCAGGGCCAGGCCACCGAAGCCCGCGTACTGGCACGCCAGGCCCAGGAGGCCGCACGCGAAGCCACGGCCCGCTCGACCCTGCTGGAAACCAAGATCACCGAGGTCGCCTTGCAGCGTACCCAGGTTGAAGACCTGATCAAGACGCTGAGCCTGTCGCGCGACGAAAACCTCGTGGCCGACATCGAAGCCGGCCTGCGCGTGGCCAGCCAGCAAGCCACGCTGACTGGCAGCGCCGAGCCCCTGATCACGGCCATGCAATCGGCCGATGACCGCCTGGCACGTGCCCGCCAGCCCCGCTTGGACAACATCCGCCGCGCCCTGGCCAAGGATCTGGACCGCGTCCGCGCCACCCGCGTGGCCGATACCGGTTCGCTGACCATCCGCATCGATGAGGCCGCGCGCCTGGTGGATGAACTCCCCCTGCTGAACCAGCCGGAAGCCACCATGCCGCCCCTGCCCAAGGCAGAGGCCGCGCCAAAACCAGTCTTGACCAGCAAGACCGGCGGCAAGAACAAGATCGCCGCTCAAGCCGCAACGCCCGCTTCTGCACCGGACGATGGCGCCAACGGCTGGGGCAGCCATGTGCTGGACTGGACCAAAGGCGCCGCCCAGACCTTCTGGAACGAAACCCGTGGCCTGATCCGCCTGACACGCATCAACCGCCCCGAAGGCATGCTGATCTCGCCCGATCAAGGCTTCTTCCTGCGCGAAAACATCAAGCTGCGCCTGCTCAATGCCCGCCTGGCCCTGCTGAGCCGCCAGAACGCGGTGGCCCTGGCCGATCTGCAGAACATCCAGGCGACCGTGCCGCGTTACTTCGACCTGCAATCGCGCAAGACGCAACTGCTGCAATCGATGCTGACGGACGTGGCCGCGCAGAGCCAGCAGACCACGGTTCCACGCCCCGACGACACCCTGGCCGCACTGGCCACGGTATCGGGCGGCCGCTGAACCACAGCGAGGACGCCCAAGCATGCGCTCCATCGTCTGGTTCCTGGTGCTGGCTGTGGCCGCCGTGGTCGGTGCCACCGCCCTTGGCGCCAATGACGGCCTGGTCACGATCTACTGGCTGGGCTGGCGTGCCGACATCTCGCTCAACCTCTTCCTGCTGGGATTGGTGCTGATCTTCCTGGCCGTGTACTCGCTGGTGCGCGGCCTGGACAGCCTGCTGGCACTGCCCGAGCGCGCCAAGCGCTGGCGCATCTCGCAACGCGACAAGGTCGCGCAAGCGGCACTGCGTGAAGGCCTGGCGCTGTACATGGCCGGCCGCTACACCCGCGCCCACAAGGCCTGCCAGAAGGCCGTGGCCATCCAGGCCGATACGCCAGAACTCACGCTGGACGCCGAATTCACGGCGCTGGCCCATCTGCTGTCTGCCGGCAGCCTGCACCGCCTGCAAGACCGCAAGCGCCGCGACGAACATCTGCAACGCGCCCTGGATCTGTCGCGCCTGACCCGCAAGCCACGCGCCACCGAAGAAGGCGCACGCCTACTGGCCGCCGAATGCGCCCTGGATGACCGCGACGCACGCCGCGCCCTGCATGACCTGTCCGAACTGCCACCCGGTGTGGCACGCCGCACCCAGGCCTTGCGCCTGAAGCTGCAGGCCACCCGCCTGGCACGCCAACCGGTTGAGGCCCTTAAAACCGCACGCCTGCTGGCCAAGCACCAGGGCTTCACCAGCTCGGCCGCTGAAGGCCTGCTGCGTACCCTGGCTGTGGAGACCCTGGATTCCGCCCGCGATGCCGATCAGCTCCGCGCACTGTGGCAAAACCTCGACACCAACGACCGCAAGGACCCGATGGTGGTTGCGCACGCCGCACGCCGCATGGCCGATCTGGGCGCCCAGATTGAAGCGCGCCAATGGCTCGCGCCTTTGTGGGACAAGATCGGTCAACAAACACCCGAAGCCGTGGATGCCCTGGCCAACGCCCTGGCGCACAGCCTGCTGGGCCTGGAAGCCGAATGGCTGCCCCGCCTGGATGCCACCACACAATCGGCCTTGCGCAACCCTGGGCTGGCCTTGACGCTGGGCCTGGCCCTGTCGGAACGCCAGTTGTGGGGCAAGGCACGCGGCATGCTGCTGTCAGCCGCCAACGATCTGCAACTGGATCTGGAACGCCGCCGCATGGCCTGGGCCAAGCTGGGCCAACTGGCTGAACGCGAGCACCGCAGTGAAGAAGCCGCCCGCTTCTACCGCCTGGCCGCCCTGCCCGAACAACCCTGATTTGCAGCCCTGATCTGACTGTCACAGTCAAAAAGTAGCATGCGTATTTACACATGCTCGTAAACCATGCTATAGTCTCACTTCTCGGCGGCTGTAGCTCAGTTGGATAGAGTACTTGGCTACGAACCAAGGGGTCGTGGGTTCGAATCCTGCCAGCCGCACCAG
>NZ_SCTN01000493.1 GCF_004297345.1 Aquabacterium sp.
CGCGCGCATGTCTGATGCGATCTGGATCGCGCTGGCTTTGTTGCTGGTGCTCGAAGGCCTGATGCCTGCCATCAATCCTGGTGGCTGGCGTCGCATGTTCGAGCAGATCATGCAACTCAATGACCAGCAGATTCGCACGGTCGGTCTGGTCAGCATGGTGCTCGGGCTGATCATGCTCTGGGTTCTCCAGTAGCGAAAAAAGGGCGCCGATGGCCCTGTTTCACGGGGATGAGTGTGTCGGATTGGTAAACCGACGCCTTCCCCCTGTAGAATCTCGTTTTTAACCCCCACACGTTTTTCTATGTCGTCTGCTTGGCTGTTGCCAGAGCACATTGCTGACGTTTTGCCTGCTCAGGCGCGTCGCGTGGAAGAGTTGCGCCGCATCTGGCTGGATGCGGCTCGCGGCTACGGCTATGAACTGGTCATGCCACCGTTGCTCGAGCACATCGAGTCGCTGCTGTCCGGCACTGGTCACGCTCTGGATCTCAAAACCTTCAAGCTGGTTGACCAGCTCAGCGGCCGCACCCTGGGGGTACGTGCTGACGCCACGCCTCAGGTGGCGCGCATTGATGCACATTTGCTGAACCGCGAGGGGGTGACTCGTCTGTGCTACTGCGGCCCCGTGCTACACACACGGCCCGCTACGCCACAATCCAGCCGTGAGCCGCTGCAACTGGGCGCGGAGATCTACGGTCACGCCGGTCTGGAAGCCGACCTGGAGGCCACTGAACTGGCCCTGGAGGGCTTGCGTGCCACCGGGCTGAATGGCCTGGTGATCGACCTGGCCGATGTACGCCTGGTCAATGGTGTGCTGGCCGGCCTGGGTGTGCCAGCTCTGGATGCGCGTGCACACAATGCACTGGTTCTCGCCTTGACCACCAAGGACGTGGGCACGCTGCGCGAGTTGGCGTCGCAAGGCCCGCTGGCTACCGTGCCTGCTGCCGCAGACGTGCTGGTTCGACTGACCAGCCTGTTCGGCGGCGAAGAGGTGCTGGCGCAGGCGCGCACGGAGCTGCCTCAGCATGCGCTGGTTGACGCGGCCTTGAATGATCTGGCTTGGTTGGCTGCGCAGTTGCGCCAGGCCCAGCCTGAGGTCACGATCGGCTTTGATCTGTCCGACCTGAGTGGCTATGCCTACTACAGCGGCACCCGATTTGCCATTTACGCCAAGGGGCATGCTGATGCCCTGGTGCGTGGTGGTCGCTACGACGAGGTGGGGGCGGTTTTTGGCCGTCGCCGTCCCGCCGTGGGCTTCAGTCTCGACCTGAAGATCCTGGCTGATCTGCTGGCTGGCCTCAAAGGCCTGGCTGTGCGTTCAGCCGTGCGTGCACCTTGGGGTGAAGACCCAGCCTTGCGCGAGGCAGTGCGCGCGTTGAGAGGGCAGGGCCACACCGTGGTGTGCGTGCTGCCCGGACATGAACACGACGTCCAGGAATTCGACTGTGATCGCGAACTTGCGATGGTCGATGGACGCTGGTCGGTGCGCGCGCTCTAAGCGCCCCGATCCTTTCAAGCCATTTAGGAACCCCGCCATGCAAAGCAATACCGCGTCTACCAGTGCGTCCGTACGTCCCGCATCCGCCCGTAACGTCGTGGTCGTCGGCACCCAATGGGGTGACGAAGGCAAGGGCAAGGTTGTCGATTGGTTGACCGACCACGCTGCCGCCGTCGTGCGTTTCCAAGGTGGCCATAACGCCGGCCACACACTGGTCATCAATGGCAAGAAGACCGCCTTGCAACTGATCCCTTCGGGCATCATGCGTGATGGCGTGGCCTGCTACATCGGCAACGGCGTGGTGGTGGATCCCACTCACTTGCTGTCCGAGATCGAGCGCCTGGAAGCGGCTGGCCTGAACGTGCGTTCGCGCCTGTTCATCAGCGAATCCTGCCCTCTGATCCTGCCTTTCCACGTTCAAGTGGACAAGGCCCGCGAAGCCCTGCGCGAGACCAGCGGTAGCGGCAAGATCGGCACGACAGGCAAGGGCATTGGCCCCGCCTACGAAGACAAGGTTGCTCGCCGTGCGCTGCGCGTGCAGGATCTGAAGCACCCCGAGCGCTTTGCTGCCAAGCTGAAAGAGTTGCTGGAGTTGCACAACTTCGCACTCAAGGGCTACCTGAAGTCTGAGGCACTGGAATTCCAGCCCATCTACGACCAGGCCATGAAAGCCGCCGAGCAGATTTTGCCGATGCTGGCTGACGTTGGCGTGAAGATCCATGGTCATAACGTTGCTGGCGGCAGCGTGCTGTTTGAAGGCGCGCAAGGCACGCTGCTGGACATCGACCACGGCACCTATCCTTTCGTGACATCGAGCAACTGCGTGGCGGGCAATGCCGCCGCTGGTTCTGGCGTGGGCCCAGACAAGCTGCACTACATCCTCGGCATCACCAAGGCTTACACCACGCGCGTTGGCAGCGGCCCCTTCCCGACCGAGCTGGAGTGGGATGTGCCCGACACCGTCGGCTACCACCTGTCTACCGTGGGCCAGGAGCGTGGCACCGTGACCGGCCGCGCTCGTCGCTGCGGCTGGCTGGATGCGGCCGCGCTCAAGCGCTCCGTGTTGATCAACGGCGTCTCTGGTGTCTGCATCACCAAGCTGGACGTGTTGGATGGTCTCAAGGAGATCAAGGTCTGCACGGGCTATATGCTCAACGGTCAGCGCATCGACATCCTGCCCCTGGACGCCGATGACATCGTGGCCTGCGAACCCATCTACGAAACCTTCCCGGGCTGGGAGGGCACAACCTTCGGCATCACTGAGTGGGACAAGTTGCCTGCCAACGCGCGCGCTTATCTCGAATGCGTGCAAGGCCTGATTGGCGCGCCCATCGACATGGTGTCCACTGGCCCTGACCGCGATCACACCATCCTGCTACGTCATCCTTACAAAGGTTGATCGGTTCGCGGTAGTTGTTCGCGTTTTGGCCCACCCCTTCGCAATCCAGCAAGAAAGACGTTCTCATGCTCACTGACGATGGCAAGCACCTGTATGTGTCCTGGGAGGAGTATCACCAGCTCACCGAGCGACTGGCTCTGAAGGTTCATGCCTCCGGCTGGGAGTTCGATCAGATTCTGTGCCTGGCTCGCGGGGGCATGCGCCCCGGCGACGTGCTGTCTCGCATCTTTGATCGTCCTTTGGGCATCATGTCCACGAGCTCTTATCGCGATGATGGCGGCACCCTGCAGGGCCGTCTGGACATGGCCAAATACATCACCATGCCCAAGGGCGAACTGGCTGGCCGCGTGCTGCTGGTCGATGATCTGGCAGATTCTGGCGTCACCTTGCGCGCCGTCGTCGAGCGTCTGCGCAGCATGCCGGCCATCACCGAATTGCGCTCTGCCGTGATCTGGGTGAAGGGCGTCTCCAGCTATACGCCAGACTACTATGTTGACACATTGCCAACGAGCCCCTGGATCCATCAGCCCTTTGAAGAGTACGACACGCTTCGCCCGGAGAACTTGCTCAAGCGTTACAAGGTCTGAGACGCCATTCTCCTGCCCCCGATGAAACGGCTCAAAGCATGTCTTTGAGCCGTTTTTTCATGGCGGCGCCGAGGTTCACCGGCGGCAGTGTGACGCTGCGACCCACCGCAGGCAGCTTGAAGCGCTTGTAGCCAGACTCGCTCCATATGTAGAACTGCCACGGCGCGTCTTGAAGCGGGTAGTCGAACTCGAACAGCGCCTGTGTGGCGTTGCCTTGGGCATTGACCGCTTCAACGGTGACCTGAAAGCTGCCTGCCCGGATGCTGTCACCTACGTGGAGGGGCTGCTTTTTCAAGTCTCGGCTGATGGGTTCTCCCAGGCCTTTGTCTCCCAGTAGCCTGATGCTGCGTGGTGTCAGGACAGTCAGCGTGACACTTTGATCGCCGCTTGTCAGCGCTTGCATGGACGAGGGATTGTGAAGACCGAAGTACCGCCTGATGGTCTGGTAGTAGCCGACAAAGAGCGCCTTGGGTGGGTTGATCAGAATGACCTTGCTATTCGGGCTCTCTAGCTCGTCAGGAAGGGACAGCGACTCCAGTTGCATGGAGGCCTTGCTCATCATGGGGGCGGCGACGGCCATGGACAAGGTTGCAATGGGATAGAACGCCAGGTGGATGAGCATCAGCACGCCGGCGATGGCCTTGCTCGCCATGATCCCGATGCGATGCCGATCTCCAGGTGGCGTTTGTTTCCATGTGGCTGTGAAGAGCATCGCGAGCAAAGGGCTCAGGCCGAACTCGGCATTCAAGAGCAGCCTGTCGTTTGTAGCCGCAGCGCATACCGGTACCAAGGACAGCACTGCGCCAAGCCCGAAAAATCGCGCCAGCGGGTGAGACCAGATCTGACGAACCTGGCCAGCCCAGACGCTCACGGCCACGATGAAGGCAGCCATCAAGGCATAAATGACTTGAGATTTTTCTGGCAGCAGATGAAATACCGAAGACGAGGCGCCATATAGCCCGGCCAGCAAAAGCGCCGGCATGCGCATCATCAGCGCTTGCGCAAAACGCAGGGGGTCTCTGCCTGGATCAATATAGCCACCCAGCCCCACACTGCCGTAGCCCAGATAGACATAGTAAATGCGCCATGCCACCACGAGCGCGACAAAGGGAAGCAGGGCGGCGAAGCGCGTGCGCGAACTGGCGCGACGGGGCTCCAGAATCAGAACATAGGCCAGCAGGTAACCCATGGCTGCAACGGCCGCTTCCGCCGCGGCCAATCCGATTGCCATGAACAACATGCTCAACAGACCATAAGCCAGGCCGCGACCTTGCCGCCAGAGATGGAAAGTCATCAAGGTCAGGACGATGAGGCAACCTGCAATCAGCTGATTTCGGGCAGCAAGCCAGATCACGGTGAACAGGTGCATGGGGCTGACCGCAAAGATCAGCGCGGCCAGCCCTGGGCGCACGGCTGTTGGATCCAGCAGTCGATACAGTCGGCTGAGCAGCCAGACGAGAAAACCGTACCAGAGAAGGCTGTGCACATGCATCAGCGTGGGGGAATCTGGCCACAGGTGGTAGTCGACCCAATGGCTCAGCTCTGAAAGAGGGCGCCAGAAAGACATCAGCGCGTGATCAGCCGCCCACCACTGAAAGATGCCTGCGTCTTTCATCGCCTGAATATGGTCCCCCCTGCCATCGGCAAAGGTGTAGAGACCAAAGAACGTGCCGGGGTGGGAGCGGGTGGACTGCCCAGTGATCAGTTCACGAAACAGAAAGTCGTCGCCGATCAAGCCGGAACTCAAGGTAGGCAAGGCCAGGAGCACACCCAACAAGCTGATGAAGAGGGCTGAGTGAGGGTGAGACAGAATTCGGCGCCACATCACTGGATCCTGAGGTTTGGCTGAGCAAACATCGAATCCACTTGCGTGTTAGCGGGTGGGCTCGACGGGGTATCTTGCATATCGCATGTGAGTGATTTTTATATCACCGCGAGATGTGGATACCCGATCCCGGTATGCGAGCCAGGGCTGTTTATTTATTGCCGAGACTGACCGCTGCGCTGGGTGTTTGGCCGTTCAAGTAAATACAATGCCCGCGGCCAGTCGAGGCTGGATTGCTGCCCCCATGTGTGCAGGGGAGGCGTGAGGCAAAGAAAAAAGCCGCTTGATGCTAAATCAAGCGGCTCTTTCAATTGGTGCCCAGGAGAGGACTCGAACCTCCACGGAGTTACCCGCTAGTACCTGAAACTAGTGCGTCTACCAATTCCGCCACCTGGGCAGGTACTTTTTT